>JBMTDJ010000005.1:0-61122 GCA_049431945.1 Candidatus Nanopelagicales bacterium
AGTCACCGGCCTCGAGTTCCATCGCGGCGAGGCCGTAGGACACAGCGTTGGTGCCCGCGCATCCGTAGCCCTCGAGGTGCATGCCCAGCACCCCGAGCTCGCCGAACTCCCGTGCCAGCTCGCGCGCCGGGATCGTGCCGGCCTCGAACCAGTCCGCGACCTCCGGCTTGATGCGCCGCTCGACGAAGTCCCGCACGACATCGCGGATGGCCCGCTCCTCCTCGGTAAGAAGGCCTTCGATGGCAAAGAGCTCCAGTGGCGGGCGGGGAGCGGTGGTCACGGGTCCTCCTGGCGACCCCGGGATCGGGCGTACCGGGTGTCGATCCCAGTATTCCGCAGGCCCGCGGAATCGGCGCCGCGGGGCGAGCCGGGCCAATCCCGGGTCACGGCCACACCGGGAGGGCCCATGCGCGAGGATGTGGGCCATGCCATCGCTGCTTTCCCGCATTCGAGTTCCCCGGGACCTCGACCCCTCATCCCGGGCGGGGCTCATGCTCGCCGCCGTGAGCGTCGGCTTGTCGTACCAACCGAATCTGCTCACGCGCAAGAGCATCGACCAGGGCATCATCACCGGAGTCTCGGGACTGGCGGGGTACTCGTGGGGGGTGTCTGCGCACAGCGCCATGAGCGCGCTGGGCTCGCGCGTCGGGGGCAAGCGCGGTCAGGTCGCGGGCGATGCTCTCGTCGTCCTCGGGTCGGTGGGCGTGAATCGGCTCCTCGCATGGCGCGAGCACGAGCCCACCTGGCGCTCCGCCGCTCGGTTGCTGAGCGGGGCAATGGCGGCGGCCGCGGCGGCAGGCATGGCATCGCGCGTGGTCGAGGCCATCCCGAGCACGCCCGTGCGCATTGCTGCGACCACAGGGAGCGTCGCGGCCCTCGGCGCAGGTGTCTACGGCGCGACGCGGCTGTTGGGTCAGCAGGTCGGGACCACCGAACTCGAAACGTTCCGGTCTGCTCGTGACGAGGGGCTCGGGGGAGTCGTGCGCGCCATCCGGCAGATTGCGACGGGGGAGCCGGACGATCTTGCCCAGGACCAGGACCTCACCGTCAATCCGATGGTGGCCAGCGGGATCGGTATCGCCGTCACCGGCACCCTGCTCGGCCTGGCCGCGGTGGAGTCACGCGTCACGCGGCTGTGGGGTCGCGGCGTGGCCTCCCTCTTCGGGGGTACGCCGGAGGAGCACGCCACGATCGCGCGCGGTCTCACGGCGGCAGCCACCGTCGTGGCCGGCGGCCTTGCACTCAAACTGGTCGATCGCGAACTCGGCAACGCTGGCGAGGGCACGGAGCCCGCGCACGCGATTCCGCCGGACATCCCGGAGATCACGGGCTCGCCGGTGTCCGGGCAGTCCTGGTCGGATCAGAGCCGCGAGGGTCGGCGCTGGCTCAGCATGGTTCTGCGTCCCGAGACGATCTCGGCCGTCATGGGCGAGCCCGCGACGCAGCCGATACGTGTCTACGCGAGCCTGTCGAGTTCGACGACCAAGGAGGGGCGCGCTCAGGTGCTCCTTGACGAGATCGACCGCACGCACGCGCTCGAGCGGCCGTACGTCGCGCTGTGGTCCCCGACAGGTTCCGGCTACGTCAACTACGTCGGATGCGAGACCTTCGAGTACCTCACCCGCGGCAACTGCGCCAGCCTGGCCATTCAGTACTCCGTCTTGCCGTCGTCGCTGTCGCTCACCGACGTGAAGCTCGGCACCGACCAGACCCGCATGGTCTTCGCCGGAATCACCGAGCGGCTCATGGCGATGGATCCCGACAAGCGTCCTCGACTGTTCCTCTTCGGCGAGAGCCTGGGCTCACAGGTGAGCGAGGAGATGTTCGAGGGCATGGGGGTCTTCGGGCCGCAGAGCCTGGGCATCGAGGCCGGCCTGTGGATCGGCACTCCCGAGGCGACGAAGTGGCGTCAGCAGCTGTGGGGCGACCGATCCGTGGCCGACGTACCCGGCGTTGGGCCGGGCGACATCTTCCTTCCGCGCTGGGTGGGCGACTGGACGCATATGCCGACGGAAGAGCGCGCACGGGTCCGCTACCTGCTCCTGCAGAACGGCGACGATCCCATCCCGAAGTTCTGGACCCCGGTGCTCTGGAAGCGTCCGGCATGGCTCGGCCCGTGGGGCAAGCGGCCCCCCGGATCGCCCCGGCACACCATCTGGTGGCCCGTGACGACCTTCCTCGCGACGTTCATCGACATGCTCAACGCGCTCGCGCCGACGCCAGGGATCTTCGTCGAGGGAGGCCACGACTATCGCCTCGAGCTCCCCGACGCCGTCCGCGAGGTTTGGCGCTTGGAATGCACCGACGACCAGATGGCGTCCATGCAGCAGGCTCTGAGGCGCCGAGAGCTCGGCTGGGAAACCAAGCGCCGCTGGATGGAGGCCGAGGCCGTAGTCGGGCCCGAGGCCCGTGCGGAGAAGGAGCGCAAGGTCCTCGACGATGTCGCCACATGGACCGGGCGCACTTCCGTTACGGCCGCCGACGTCGTGCACATCATTGATACTGACTGCCAGCCGACCTGAGGCTCCCTAACCGAGGAAGCGGGAGAACACCCTGGCGCGCAGGGCGGGCTTGCCGGTGCGTGTCTCCACGTCATCGGCCGAGCCCATGACGCGCAGGCCGACGTTGACACCGAGCCAGCGCAGGGGCTCGGGCTCCCACTCCGGCGAGAGGTGACCCACCCAGGGCAGCGAGGTGAGATCGGTCTGGCGACCGCAGATGAGGTCGGCGAGCGTCTTGCCGCCAAGGTGCGAGGTGCCCACACCGTCACCGACATAGCCGCCGCCCCAGGCGATCCGCGTCACCGGGTCCAGGCCACACGACGCGAACCAGTCGCGCGGGATGCCGAGGGCCCCGCCCCAGGAGTGCGTGACCGCGTGACCGGAGACCGCGGGAAACAGGTCGACGAGGTTGCGCCACAAATCGGCGAAAACGGCGGGGTTGCTGTCGTACTCGGGTCGGATCGAGGATCTGAAGTGGTACGGCGCGCCCCTGCCTCCGAACGCGAAGCGGTCGTCGGCGGTGCGCTGGCCGTAGATGATCAGGTGGCGACCATCGGAGAAGGTCTGCCGTCGGTCGAGACCGATGGTGTCCCAGACGTCCGCGCCCAGGGGCTCGGTGGCGATCATGAGCGAGTAGACCGGCACCATGGCGCGCGAATAGCCGGGGAGCTCGGAGGTGTAGCCCTCGGTGGCGCGCACCACGTACTGCGCCCTGACTCGTCCATGCTCGGTGCGCACGAACCCCGGACGCAACTCGGTAACGCGCGAGTGCTCGTGGATGCGGCCGCCGCGCTGGACGACGGTGCGCGCCAGTGAACGCACGAGACGCGCGGGGTGGATCGCCGCGCAGTGAGGCGTGTACGTCGCGCCGATGACGTCGGTGGCATCGAGCATGGCCCGAGCCTCGTCGCGGGAGAGGAGTCTGTAGTCGTCCTCGCCGAAACCCCAGCGGCGCCACTCGGCGATCTCCTCCTGGGCTCGCTGCCACTGCAGGGGCGTGCGGGCGGCGATCACGGATCCACCCTTCGCCCAGTGGATGTCCCAGCCCTCGGATTCAGCCACGCGACCGATGTCGTCCACGGTGTCGTGCATCGCGCGCTGCAGCCGCACCGCCGCATCGCGACTGCTCTGGGCAGCCACGGTGGCCACGCTGGCCGGGAAGAGGGCCGAGCACCAGCCGCCATTGCGTCCGCTCGCGCCGAATCCCGCGTGCTCAGCCTCCAGGATGGTCACACGGATACCGGGCTGCGTGGTGAGCAGGTAGTACGCGGTCCACAGCCCGGTGTAGCCGGCGCCGACGATCACCACATCCGCATCGGCGTCGCCGCTGAGCGGCTCGCCAAGCGGTGCGCGCAGGTCATCGGGCAGGGTGTCCCACCACAGGGATCGCGTGGTCATCGTCTCCACTGTCGCACGTAGTCAGGCAGTGGCACGTCGACGGCAAGGTCGTCGGCTACTGGCTCGCCGAACGACTCCTCGATCGGCACCCAGCCGGCCCAGATGCGCGAGTAGACCGGATCGACGAGGTCGGTGTCCACGTCCTCCGGAGGGCCGTCACCGACCTTGACCGAGATCTCGTCGAGCGGCAGGGCAAGGGTGATGGTCGCCTTGAGCTCCTGCGGTGCGGGGTGGCGGGCATCCACGGTGCGGCCCGGCATGAGGCTCTCCGAGAGGTCCAGGAGCGCCTCGATCTCCTCGTCACCTTCGAGCCGCCGGCAGGTGCCGAGCGCCATGACGCAGCGGTAGTGCATGGACGACTCGAAGAGACTGCGTGCGAGCACGAGACCATCCAGCAGGGTGACGGTCAGGCAGGTGGGTGCACCATCTGCCAGGGTGCGGAACAGTCGCGAGGCGCTCGACCCGTGGAAGATCACCTCGTCGCCGCGGCGCGCGTAGCCGACGGGGACGACGTACGGCTGACCGTCGGTGACAACGGCGACATGGGCCATGAGTCCCGCGTCGAGGATGGCGTAGGCGACCTCTCGCTCCGTCACGGACTTCTCGGGGATCCGCTTCACGCGCGTGCGCGCGGTGGAGCCGGGGTCGGGTAGTGATGTCATAGCCGGTTGCCCGCCTCGGTGAGGACCGCGCGCAGGATCTGCTCGATCTCGTCGAAGTGCGACTGATCGCAGATGAGTGGTGGAGAGAGCTGGATGACGGGATCCCCGCGATCATCCGCCCGGCAGTAGAGTCCGTTGTCGAACAGCGCCTTGTCGAGGTAGCCCCGCAGCAGGCGTTCGGACTCCTCGTCGCTGAAGGTCTCTCGGGTCTCCTTGTCCTTGACCAGTTCGATGCCATAGAAGAAGCCGGCACCTCGGACGTCGCCGACGATCGGCAGGTCGTAGAGCCGTTCCAGGGTGGTGCGGAAGGCAGCCTCGTTGTCGCGCACGTGCTCAAGTAGCCCCTCGCGTTCGAAGAGGTCGAGATTGGCGAGCGCCACCGCGCTGGCGACCGGATGGCCACCCCAGGTGTAACCGTGGAGGAATGTATTGGTCCCGTGGCGAAAGGGCTCGAAGAGTCGATCGCTGGCGATCATGGCGCCGGCTGCGGCGTACCCAGAGGTCATGCCCTTGGCGCAGGTGATGATGTCAGGCTGCACGCCGAAGCGATTGATGGCGAAGATGTCGCCGATGCGACCAAACGCCGTGATGGTCTCGTCCGCGACGAAGAGCACGTCGTACTCGTCGCAGATCTCGCGCACGCGCTCGAGGTAGCCGGACGGGGGAGGGAAGCAACCGCCGGAGTTCTGCACCGGTTCGAGGAAGACGGCGGCCACTGTCTCGGGTCCCTCGAATTCGATCGCCTCACGGATGCGTTCCGCAGCCCACAAGCCGAATGCCTTCTCGTCGTAGCGGTACTCCTCGGGCGCCCGGTAGAAGTTTGTATTGGGCACCTTGATGCCGGTGGGCACCAGCGGCTCGAAGTACTTCTTGGCACCGGTGAGGCCCGTGATCGACAGCGCACCATGGGGTGTGCCGTGGTAGGCGATATTGCGGCTGATCACCTTGTGCTTCATCGGTTTGCCCGTGAGCTTGAAGTACTGCTTCGCGAGCTTCCAGGCGCTCTCGACGGCCTCGCCGCCGCCCGTGGTGAAGAAGACTCGGTTCAGGTCCCCGGGTGCATAGTGCGCGAGGCGCTCCGCAAGTTCGATCGCGCGTGGGTGGGCGTAGGACCAGATGGGGAAGAAGCCGAGCTCCTCCGCCTGGCGAGCGGCCGCGGCCGCGAGTTCCTTGCGCCCGTGGCCCGCCTGCACGACGAAGAGGCCGGCCAGGCCATCGAGGTAGCGCCGGCCCTGGTCGTCCCAAACGTAGGCCCCCTCTCCGCGCACCATGACCGGCACGTGGCCCTCGCCTGATTCGTAGATCGAGTGCCGGGTGAAGTGCATCCACAGGTGGCGCTCGGCTGCCGCGGCAAGGCGGTCGTCGCCCGGCTCGGTGACGAACTGCGGAGTGATAGTCATCGGGTGCCCCAGGTGTAGATCTGCTTGCGGAGTTGCAGATAGACGAATGTCTCGGTGCGCTTGACGCCCGGTATCGGGCGGATACGGCGATTGAGGATCTCGAGCAGATGGTCGTCGTCTTCGGCGACGACTTCTGCCATGAGGTCGAACCCGCCAGCGCAGATGACGAGGTAGTCGACCTCAGGCAGTGCTTCGACCTCGGAGGCGACGGCCTCGAGGTCACCCTCGACCGTGATTCCGATCATTGCCGCCCGTGGAAAGCCAACCTGCAAGGGATTCGTGACGGCGACCACCTGGATGACACCGGAATCGACCAAGCGCTGGACGCGGTGGCGCACCGCCGCCTCGGAGAGCCCCACCGCCTTGCCGATCGCCGCGTAAGGGCGTCGGCCGTCCTGCTGCAGTTGCTCGATGATCGCCTTGGCGACATCGTCGATCGGTGCGGCAGCTCGGTCGCCCTCTCGGGTCAATGTGAGTCGGGGCATGGAGGCAGCCTAGGCAGTGAGGGGGTGTCCAATCAAGGGAATTCGTCGTGTGAGGTCGATATAAGTATCGGAATTCGTCGCGCATGGAGGCCCGAGCATGCGGGATGGTGAGCCAGCGCTAGCGTGAGCCTGCCGACCGGCCAGGGTGGCCGGTCCTCGGACCAAAGGATGCGCTGTGAGCGACAAGCGGGTGCTGAACAACGTGATCGGCGGCGAGCGCGTGCCTTCGATGAGTGGCCAGACGCAGGATCTGGTCAATCCCTCGACCGGCGAGGTGTTCGCCTCGGCGCCCGTCTCGGGACCGGAGGACATCGACCGCGCGTACGCCGTGGCTGCTGATGCCTTCGCCGAATGGCGCGATTCGACCCCGGCTGAGCGTCAGAAAGCCCTCCTGGCGATCGCGGATCTCTTCGAGGAGCACGCCGACGAACTCGTCGCGCTGGAGAGCGAGAACACCGGCAAGCCCATCGCGGTGACCATGTCGGAGGAGATCCCCCCGATGGTCGATCAGATCCGCTTCTTCGCCGGTGCTGCGCGAGTGCTCGAGGGACGAGCCGCCGGTGAGTACATGAAGGGCTTCACGTCGATCATCCGTCGTGAGCCCGTGGGCGTCATCGGGCAGGTGACCCCGTGGAACTACCCGATGATGATGGCCGTCTGGAAGTACGCCCCGGCGATCGCCGCGGGCAACACCGTGGTTCTCAAGCCCTCAGACACGACTCCGGTTTCGACCGTGCGTATGGCGGAGCTCATCACCGACGCGGGGATTCTGCCCCCCGGTGTCCTCAACGTGGTGACCGGTGATCGCGACACGGGTCGTGCGCTGGTGTCGCACCCCACGCCGCAGATGGTCGCGATCACCGGTTCCGTACGCGCGGGTATGGAGGTCGCGGGGGAGGCAGCCCGCGATGTGAAGCGCGTGCACCTGGAGCTCGGCGGCAAGGCCCCCATCGTGATCTTCGACGACGCCGACGTCGAGGCTGCCGCGGAGTGGCTGGCTGTCGCCGGCTACTTCAACGCCGGTCAGGACTGCACCGCCGCGACGCGCATGATCGTGGCTCCGGGAATCTACGACGATTTCGTCGCGGCAATCGGCCAACAGGCATCGGCTACGGCGACGACGTTCGACGACGGCCCGGGGGGCGAGGCGCTCGTGCCTCCGGTCAACAACGTCAATCAGCTCGAGCGCGTCCTCGGGTTCATCGAGCGGGCACCGTCGCATGCCCGCATCGTGGCCGGCGGCAAGCGCCAGGGTGATCGGGGCTTCTACATCGAGCCGACCGTCGTGGCCGACCTGCGGCAGGACGACGAGATGATCCAGAACGAGATGTTCGGCCCGGTCATCACCGTGCAGAAGTTTTCGGACGAGGCCGAGGCCCTCGCCTGGGCCAACGGCGTCAACTACGGCCTTGCCTCCTCCGTGTGGACCAAGGACTTCGGACGCGCCATGCGCATGGCCAAGAACCTTGACTTCGGCTGTGTGTGGATCAACACCCACATCCCGCTCGTGGCCGAGATGCCTCACGGTGGCTTCAAGCACTCCGGCTACGGCAAGGATCTATCGATGTACGGGTTCGAGGACTACACCCGCATCAAGCACGTCATGGCCAGCCTGGACTAGTCCAGCGCTTGACCCATGGCACGGCCCCCGGACCATCAGGTCCGGGGCCCTTCACTTGATGCCTGTGGTGCTAGTTGCCGCCCTCGTTAAGGGTGACGGTGATCGGTGCGAAGCCGTCGCCCGTCGTGTTGAGGCCCATGGCCGTCAACTCGGCGTTGGCTGCCTCGGCGAACTGGTTGGTGTAGGCATCCGCCGGCGGCTCAGCCGTGATGACGGTGAGGCCCTCGAGGTTCGGAGTATTGAGCGAGATTGCCACGGTCTGGGCCCATGCGGCCGGGTCCATGACGCCCACGCCGTTGGGGGAGGGCCAGATGAGCTTGTTGATCTCGTTCATCATCCACAGCTGGTGGCTGGCACCGAGTTGCGAACCGTTGGCCGTCACGATGTCAGCGCACTCCTGTGCGTTGTCGCGGCAGTAGATCCAGCCCTGGAGCGACGCGGTAACAAAACGCTGCGTCAGATCCTGGTACGCCGCATCGGCGAGACGCTCCTGAGAAGCCCAGATCGCGTCCTGGAGCATGCCCACGCCGTAGTCGGTGTAGTTGATCACCGTGAAGTCCTCGGGCTTGTAGAGCTCGCCCGTATCCGGGTTGACGGCCTCGAGCAACTGCGCGTACTCGTTGTACGTCATGGCCTCGGCGGCGTCGATCTCACGATTAAGCAGGGCCAGCATGTCGAACTGCTGCTGGACGAGCTCGACGTCCTTGGCGGGGTCGAGGCCCTCCTTGGCGAGGGCAGCGAAGATCTCGTACTCGTTGCCGAAGCCCCAGTTGCCGATCTTCTTGCCCTTGAAGTCCGCAGGGGTCTTGATGCCGGAGTCGGCCCAGGCCACCTGCAGCGTGCCGGAGCGCTGGAAGACCTGCGCGACATCGACGATGCCTGCGCCCTGCTCACGCGAGCTCAGAGCCTTGGGCACCCACGAGATGGCGAAGTCGGAGCCGCCCTGCGCAAGCACGGTCTGCGGGACGATGTCGACACCACCTTCGAGGATGGTGACATCGAGGCACTGCTCCTCGTAGAAGCCCTTGTCCTTAGCCGCGTAATAGCCGGCGAACTGCGCCTGCACGAACCACTGGAGCTGCAGGCTCGCCGGCGTGAGCTCAGCGCAGGCCTCCGTAGACTCCTCGGGCGCTGGCGCGCTGGACTCCGCTGCCGAGGACTCGGCCGGGGCGGAGCTGGACTCGCCGGAAGTGCTGCCACCGCCGCAGGCCGCAAGTACGAACGCGGCAGCAGAGGCGACTCCGACAACGGCCGCCAAGCGGCCGCGCGGTGGGATCCGCTTCATTGGTGTTCCTTTCTGGTGGGTTAGGCCGATCGGGAGCGATCGGCCCATGGAGTGGTCCATCGCTCGAGAGCGACCGTGACCAGGTAGAAAACGAGACCGGTGATGATGGCGGCCACGACATAGGCCCATGCCCGGCCGTAGGCGGTGTTCGCGGCCGAACTGGCGATGCGGCTGCCGAGTCCTTCCTGGGGTCCGCCGAAGTACTCGGCGACGAGGGCCGCGATCACCGAGAGCGGTGCGGCGATCTTGAGCCCGGTGAAGAAGAACGGTATGGCGTTGGGCACGCGGAGCACTCGGAGGACCGTGCGCGGCTTCGCGTTCATCGAGCGCATCAACTCCAATTGCACCGGCTGGACCTGCACTAGGCCGCGAATGACATTCACGAGCATGGGGAAGAACACGATGATCATCGTTACCAGGACTCTCGGAGTCCTGCTGGTGATGCTGAACATGTTGTTGAGGATCGGTGTCAGGGCAATGATGGGCACCGCGGCCAGGCCCGCGGCAAGCGGCGTAACCAGATTGTTAACGACGATGAAGCGCTGCGCGAGGAAGGCCATGGCGACGCCCAGGATGGATCCCAGCACCAGGCCCAGGAAGGCGGTCGTGGCCGTGTAGAGGGCCGTGTTCCACATGAGGGAGAGGTCGCCGAAGAAGTTTTCAGCGATCAGGCTCGGGGCCGGCAGCAGGTAGGGCTGGATGTCCTGGACGACGACGACCGCCTGCCACGCCGCAAGCACGAGCACGCCGATGAGGATCGGCGGCCAGATGAACTTCAGGCGGTCGGACATCAGACCTCGCCCACCCGAGCCCGGGTGCTGGCGCCGCCGACATGCCCCCGCAAGGCCTCGCGCACGGCCGTGACGGAGTGGAAGAAGTCCTCCGACTCGCGCGTGTCTTCATCGCGCGCGTCACCGAGAGGGATCGGGACGATGTCGGTGATGCGCCCAGGACGAGGGGACATCACGACGACCCGATCGGAGAGGTAGACCGCCTCGGGAATCGAGTGCGTGACGAAGATGATCGACTTGCCCGTCTCGCGGCGGATCCGCAGCAGTTCGTTCTGCATCCGCTCGCGAGTCATCTCGTCGAGAGCGCCGAAGGGCTCGTCCATGAGCAGGAGCGGCGGGTCGACCGCGAGGGATCGGGCGATCGCCACCCGCTGCTGCATGCCACCGGACAGCTGCCAGGGCCGATGCTCGGCGAAGTCCGCGAGCTGAACCATGTCAAGGAGCTCCATGGAGCGCTGCTGCCGCTTGTCCTTGCCCCACCCCATGAGCTCCAGAGGCAACTCCACGTTCTTGCGGACGGTGCGCCAATCGAACAGGGCGGCCTGCTGGAAGGCCATGCCGTACAGCTGCTTCTGGCGCGCCTCGTGAGGCGTCACGCCCGCCACGAGCATCTCGCCCCGCGTGGCATCGGTGAGGTCGGCGATCACCCTGAGGAGGGTCGACTTGCCGCAGCCCGAAGGACCGATCAGGGAGACGAACTCGCCCGAGTCGACGGAGAGGTTGACGTCCTGCAGTGCCGTCACTTCGCCGGACTGGCCCTCGTTGAAGACCTTCCAGATGCCCTGGGCCTGGACGGCGAGGGGGCCCGGCGGGTCGGCCAAGCCGCCCCTGTCGGGCTGTGTCGCATTGCTCATGCGCTCTTCTCCTTGGGCAGGTGGCGGGTGAGGTAGACGTCAAGCGCCGCGACAAGGGCGGCTACCAGGAGGCCCATGGCCAGGGCGCCGAATACCGCGACGTAGACCTTGGAGGGCTGCGAGGTGATCTGGCGGGCGTACTCGATGAGCAGGCGGCCGATGCCACCGCGCACTCCGGTGGAGATCTCCGCAACCACCGTTCCAACGACGGCGGCCGCGGCCGAGACCTTCAGCGCTGGCACGAGGTAGGGGATCGATGCGGGGAATCGCAGCTTGCGGGTCATCTGCCCAGGGGTGGCTCCGTAAGAACGCATGAGTTCCAGTGCGGTGGCGGAAGGGGCCTGCAGGCCGCGCAGGGCGCCTACGGATACGGGGAAGAACGCGAGATAGGCGGCGATGAACATGACCGAGTACGTCGTGTTCCACTGGACGGGCCCGATCGAGATGCGGTTGCCGATGCCCACGATGAGCGGTGCGAGGGCGATCAGCGGGACGGTCTGCGAGGCGATGACGAAGGGGAGTAGCCCGCGCTCCATGAAGAGGAACCGCTGCATGATGACGGCGAGCAGCAGGCCCACCCCGGCGCCGATGACGAAACCGCCCGCGGCGAGCAGCAGGGAGCGGAACGTCGCGGACATGACCGCTTGCAGGACAGTAGTGTCCGAGCCGCGCACCTCAGGCTCGCCCATGGCCGACACCATCGTCCAGACGTGCGGCATCGTCATGTCCGATGTGTTGAGGGGCAGGCTCACCACGGTGCCCAGCCACTTCACGAGTTCCCACATGAGGACAGCGATGGCGATCCCCGCGAGGGCCCACAGCAGGCTAACCGCGCCGTTGCGCAGCCGACGGCCTACGCCGCGCGAGCGGCGGGGCCGCTCGAGCGATGCCGTACTGCTCACCGTGAACTCCTCCCTGCGCGAGCGAGCGGCTAGGACTTGGCCAGCACGGTCTCGGAGACGGCGGGAATGATCCTCTCGCCGTACTCCAAGAGTGTGTGGTCCTTGTCGTCGTGCTGGAGGTAGACGGCGAACTGGTCAACCCCCAGTGCCTTAAGCTCCTCGATCCTGCGAACGTGCTCCTCGACCGGGCCGATGATGCAGAAGCGGTCGATGATCTCGTCCGGCACGAAGTCGGTGTGGGTGTTGCCCGCGCGACCATGCTCGTTGTAGTCGTAGCCCTGCCGGTTCTTGATGTAGTCGGTCAAGGCCGACGGCACGCCGCCGCCCTCGCCGTATCGGTCGACAATGTCGGCGACATGATTGCCGACCATTCCGCCGAACCAGCGAAGCTGATCGCGAGCGTGCGGCACGTCGTCAGTGACGTAGGCCGGCGCTGCCACGCAGATGTAGACGTCGTCGGGATTACGACCGGCATCCGCAGCTGCCTTTCGGACTGCCTCGATGGTCCAGGCGGCGATCTGTGGATCAGCCAACTGCAGGATGAATCCGTCGCCCACCTCACCGGTGAGCGCGAGGACCTTGGGGCCGTAGGCCGCGACGAAGACGCTCGTGTGGCTGTCCTCGGCCCATGGGAGACGAATGTTGCTGCCCTTGTACTCAATCGGCCGTCCGTTGGTGAGGTCCTTCAATTGCACGACGGCTTCGCGCAGTTCCGCAACGCTGACCGGCTTGCCGTTCGTGACGCGGACCGCGGAGTCACCGCGGCCGATCCCAATCACGGTGCGGTCGCCGTACATCTCGTTGAGGGTGGCGAAGACGGACGCGGTTACCGTGATGTCTCGGGTGGCCGGATTCGTCACCATCGGCCCGACGATGACCTTGCGGGTTTCGTCGAGGATCTTCGAGTAGATGACGTACGGCTCCTCCCACAGGATGTGGGAGTCGAAGGTCCACACGTAGTCGAAGCCCAGCGTCTCAGCACGCCGAGCGAGGTCGATGACGCGTGATGCCGGGGGAGTGCACTGCAGGACGACGCCGATATCCATGTCTGTGATCTGCCCTTCGTCAGCGGGTGCGGGGGAAGCCGAGGTCGACCGACGAGGTCGATGGGTCGGGCCAGCGGGAGGTGACGGTCTTGGTCCGCGTGTAGAAGTCCACGCCCGCGGGCCCGTACATGTTGGCGTCGCCGAAAAGCGAGGCCTTCCAGCCGCCAAAGCTGTAGTAGGCGACGGGTACCGGGATGGGCACGTTGATACCCACCATGCCGACCTGGATGTCGAACTGGAACTGCCGAGCGGCGCCGCCGTCACGGGTGAAGATGGCGGTGCCGTTGCCGTACTGGTGGCGGTTGATCAGGTCGACCGCCTCCTCATAGGTGTCCACGCGCATGACCGACAGTACGGGTCCGAAGATCTCATCGTCGTAGACCTTCATGCCGGGCTTGACCTGGTCGATGAGCGAGACACCGAGGAAGTAGCCGTCGCTCGGGAGGTCGGCCTCACGACCGTCCACCACGACCTGGGCACCCTCGCCAGGAGCTCCGGCAAGGTACGACGCGACCTTGTCGCGATGCTCCGCCGTGATGAGGGGGCCCATCTCCGCGTCCGGGTCGGTGCCCGGCCCCACCTTGACTTTCGGCATGCGCGCGGCGATGGCGTCCACGAGCTTGTCGCCGACCCCTCCCACGGCCACGACGACGGAGATGGCCATGCAGCGCTCGCCCGCGGAGCCGAATCCGGCGCTCACCGCCGCGTCCGCGGCCATGTCGATGTCCGCATCCGGGAGCACCACCATGTGGTTCTTGGCCCCGCCGAGCGCCTGGACCCGCTTGCCGTTGGCTGTGCCGGTTGAGTAGATGTACTTCGCGATCGGTGTCGAGCCGACGAAGCTCACCGCCTGGATGTCCGGGTGCTCGAGGATCCGGTCGACAGCGACCTTGTCGCCGTTGACCACGTTGAAGACGCCGTCTGGCAGGCCGGCTTCCTTAAGCATCTCCCCGATGAGCAGGGATACCGACGGATCCTTCTCACTGGGCTTGAGGATGAAGGTGTTGCCCGTCGCGATGGCATTGGCGAACATCCACATCGGCACCATCGCGGGGAAGTTGAACGGCGTGATGCCCGCGACGACTCCCAGCGGCTGGCGCAGGGAGTAGACGTCAACGCCTGACGAGACCTGCTCGCTGTACGAACCCTTCAGCATCTGCGGGATGCCGCAGGCGAATTCGATGTTCTCGATGCCACGAGCGAGTTCACCTGCCGCATCGGAGGGCACCTTGCCGTGCTCCTGGGACACGAGATTGGCGATCTCGTCCCGGCGTGACACGACGATCTGGTGGAACTTGAACAGGACCTCCGCACGCTTCGACAGCGACGATGAGCGCCAAGAAGCGAATGCCTCCTTCGCCGTTGCCACGGCCTGGTCGACCTCGGCCACGCTGGCGAGCGCGACCACGCCCTGCTGCTGACCTGTCGCCGGGTTGAAGACCGGCCCCGAGTTGCCGGATGCCCCGGCCACCCGCTGCCCGTTGATCCAGTGGTCGATCGTGTACACGTGCTACTCCGCTCGTTTGCTGTGACGTGGAATCGGTCAGATGAGGTACTGCGAGAGGCCGCGCTTGAGGTAGCGGCCGCGACCCTTGGTTCCGTGGAAGCCCTGATCGTCGACGAGGACCTCGCCGCGGGACATGACGACGTCGACGTGTCCGTCGATCTCGTAGCCCTCCCAGGCGCTGTGGTCCATGTTCATGTGATGGGTCTTGTCGTACCCGATGCTCGTGTGTCCATTCGGGTCATACACGACGATGTCCGCATCCGACCCGGGGGCGATGGCGCCCTTCTTCGGGTAGAGCCCGAACATCCGAGCAGGCGTCGTGGATGTGATCTCCACCCATCGCTCGACGCTGAGCTGCCCGTCGACGACCCCCTGGTAGATGAGGTCCATGCGGTGCTCGACTGACCCGATGCCATTGGGGATCTTGGAGAAGTCGCCGAGACCGAGCTCCTTTTGCTCCTTGAAGCAGAAGGGGCAGTGGTCGGTGCTCACGATCGACAGGTCGTTGGTGCGCAGATAGCGCCAGAGCTCGTCCTGGTGCCCCTCCTCACGAGAGCGGAGCGGGGTGGAGCAGACCCACTTGGCGCCCTCGAAACCCGGAGCACCGAGTTGCTCCTCGAGGGACAGGTAGAGGTACTGCGGGCAGGTCTCGCCGAAGACGTTGAGTCCGAGGTCGCGGGCCTCCTGCAACGTCTGCACCGCTTGCTTGGCGGACATGTGGACGATGTAGAGCGGGGCTCCGGTGATTCGCGCGAGCATGATCGCGCGATGTGTCGCCTCCTCCTCCGTCTCCCAGGGGCGTGTCAGCCCATGGTTGATCGGGGCCGTCTCACCTCGGGCGAGGGCCTGCGCGACGAGCACGTCGATCGCGATGCCGTTCTCGGCGTGCATCATGATCATCGACCCGTTGTTCTTGGCCTGCTGCATGGCGCGAAGGATCTGGCCGTCGTCGCTGTAGAAGACGCCCGGATAGGCCATGAAGAGCTTGAAGCTCGTCACGCCTTCGTCGACCAGTTCGTCCATCGCCTTGAGGGAGTCATCGTCGACGCCGCCGATGATCTGATGGAAGCCGTAGTCGATGAGGCAGTTGCCGTCGGCTTTGGCGTGCCACGCGGCGAGGCCGTCCTGTACGCGCTCGCCGTAGCGTTGCACGGCGAAGTCGATGATCGTCGTCGTGCCACCCCACGCGGCTGCGCGCGTGCCGGTCTCGAAGGTGTCGGATGCAAACGTGCCACCGAACGGCAATTCCATGTGAGTGTGGGCATCGATGCCGCCGGGGATGACGTACTTGCCCGTGGCGTCGATGACGCGATCGACCTTGCCGGCGAGTTCGTCCGACGCTGCGCCTGGAGCAAGCAGCGCTGAGATGGTCTCGCCGTCGACGAGCACATCTGTCACGGTCATGCCCTGCGGGGTGACGACCGATCCGCCTTGAATGAGGGTGCGCATGTCAGCCTCCTGTGTGTCGGGAATCAGGCGCGAGTGAGGTCGCCGTAGGCGTCCGGTCGACGATCGCGATAGAACGCCCACCGGTTGCGCACCTCTGCGAGCAGGTCCATGTCGAGGTCGCGGACGACAAGTTCGGGCTTGTAGGGGTCGGCAGGCTCGCCCACGAACTTGCCCTCGGGATCGACGAAGTAGCTGGTCCCGTAGAAGTCGTTGTCGCCGATCTCGGACTCGATGCCCACGCGGTTGATTGCGCCGACGAAGTACTCGTTGGCGACGGCCGAGGCGGGTTGCTCCAACTGCCAGAGGTACGCAGAGAGGCCACGGTGCGTGGCCGACGGATTGAAGACGATCTGGGCGCCGTTGAGACCCAGTGCGCGCCAGCCCTCGGGGAAGTGCCGGTCGTAGCAGATGTAGACGCCGACGGGGCCGACAGCTGTCTGGAAGACGGGGTAGCCGAGGTTGCCGGGACGGAAGTAGAACTTCTCCCAGAAGCCCTTGACCTGCGGGATGTGGTTCTTGCGGTACTTGCCGAGGTAGGTGCCATCGGCATCGACGACCGCGGCGGTGTTGTAGAGGATGCCGGGCTGCTCCTCCTCGTACATCGGGAGCACGAGCACCATGCCGAGCTCGGCCGCGAGGGCCTGGAAGCGCTCCGTGGTGGGTCCGGGAATGGACTCCGCGTACTCGTAGTACTTCGCATCCTGCACCTGGCAGAAGTACGGGCCATAGAAAAGCTCCTGGAAGCACATGACCTTCGCGCCCTGCGCGGCCGCCTGCCGCGCGTACTCCTCGTGGGCGACGATCATGGACTCCTTGTCGCCCGTCCAGTTGGTCTGGACAAGGGCTGCCCGCACGACGGACATGGCACCTCCACGTGGCTCTCGGCGAAGGCCGAGGACCCGGACTTCCCGGGACGGATCCTCACACTAGACCCGTACGTGGCGCCCGGTGAGGAGACCGGGCGAATCGCCCGTTCTGTCGTCCATGACCGCTCTGCCGCCGCGGATGTCGGAGTCCGCCAGCAGGCGTAGCGGTGACATCTGAGTCCCACCGGGTCGCCCCACGGGTACGGCGGGGGCCGCTAGTGTGGAGCGATCGCCCGAGCGACGAGGCGCGGGCCGCACTCGGGAGGTGATCGTGGTCGCGGGATTCATCGACGGGGCCCCCGTAGCCGCCGGCTCGGCCGGCACCTTTGATGTCATCGATCCTTCCGATGGCACCGTGGTGCAGACCGTGGGTCTCGCGGGTCCTACGGAGGTCGATAGCGCCGTCGCCGCAGCCAAGCGTGCTCAGCCCGAGTGGGCAGCGGCGACGCCGGCGGAGCGCGGGGCGGCACTGCTCGCGCTCGCGCAGCGCGTCGAGGCCAGGGCGGCGGAGTACGCCGAGGTCGAGTCCCGCCAGACCGGCAAGACGATCCGGCTGGCGACGGAGTTCGACGTCCCGGGCAGTATCGACAATGCCGTGTTCTTCGCCGGGGCCGCGCGTCAGCTCGAGGGGCTGGCGTCGGGGGAGTACGACGCGACGCACACCTCGGTGATCCGACGCGAGCCCGTGGGTGTGGTCGGCTCGATCGCCCCCTGGAACTACCCCCTGCAGATGGCCATGTGGAAGGTCCTCCCCGCGATTGCCGCAGGCAACACGATCGTGCTTAAGCCGGCGGAGATCACCCCGCTCACCACCCTCATGCTGGCCGAGGATGCGGCAGCCGCCGGAATCCCCGCGGGCGTCCTCAACGTCGTTGTCGGCCGTGGCCCCGAGGCTGGGGAGGCGCTCGTAAGCCATCCGGATGTCGCGATGGTGTCCTTCACCGGCTCGACGCCCGTAGGGCGGCGCGTCATGGAGCTCGCCGCGGGGCGGGCAGCCCGGGTCCATCTCGAGCTTGGGGGCAAGGCACCTTTCGTCGTGTACGACGACGCCGACATCGATGCGGCGATCCAGGGCGCGGTCGCTGGTGCCCTCATCAACGCGGGTCAGGACTGCACGGCTGCCACACGCATCTACGCTCAGCGCGGGGTCTACGACGAGATCGTCGCGGGCGTGGCCGATCTGCTCGGCCGGGTCAGGGTCGGGGATCCGCGCGATCCCGCGACGGACCTCGGGCCCCTCGTCTCCTTCGCGCAGCGTGATCGCGTCGCGGGGTTCGTCGATCGGGCTCGCGGTGTTGGCGCCGAGGTCCGGGCCGGTGGCGTGATCCCCGGCGGCGACCTGGCCAAAGGTGCCTACTACGCCCCGACCCTGGTCACTGGGGCGGCCCAGGACGCCGAAATCGTCCAGGAGGAGATCTTCGGGCCGGTACTCGTCGCGCTGCCCTTCGACTCCGACGTTGAGGGCATCGACCTGGCCAATGACACCCGTTACGGCCTCGCGGCCTCGGTGTGGTCTCGGGATGTCTTCCGCACGATGGGGGCACAACGGGCAATTCGGGCAGGGACCGTCTGGGTCAACGATCACATCCCCATCGTGAGCGAGATGCCCCATGGAGGGATGAAGCAATCCGGCTTCGGGAAGGACATGTCGAAGTACTCCCTCGAGGAATACACGGTGGTCAAGCATGTCTCGTGGGATATCTCAGGGGAGCCGCGCAAGGAGTGGCATCGCACGATCTTCACCGATACCGGTCCGGCCCCGGCGGGGCGGTGAGGCACCCCTTCCGGGGTTCCGCGTTAGCATCAGTCAGGAGCCAGGCGAGCGACCGCTCGACGAACACGAGGAGTATGAGATGACGAAGCGCCCCTTGTCCCCGCAGGCTGCCGCGATTGTGGCCATGTCCCGGTCCAGCCTGTCGCGCCGCCGGCTCCTTCAGGTGGCGGGCATCACGGGCGTGGCTGCTACGGCCGCCGCATGCGGTGCCGGGGGTGGTTCGAGCGACGAGAGCAGCGCCGCTCCCTCCCCGACGCAGGCATCGGATCTGTCCGACTCCGAGAAGTTCGTCAATTGGGCCAACTGGCCGCTCTACATCGACGTCAACGACGAGACCGGCGCGTACCCCACGCTCGAGGCGTTCACGGCCACGACGGGCATCGACGTCAACTACACCGAGGACGTCAACGACAACAACGAGTTCTACGCCAAGGTGCGCGCCCAGCTCGAGGCTGGCCAGTCGATCGATCGCGACATCGTCGTCCTGACTGACTGGATGGCAGCGCTGTGGATCAACAATGGCTTCGCAGCCAAGTTCGACAAGGCCCTGATTCCCAACGCCGCCAACCTCGAGCCGGCGTACAACGGCGTCGCCTTCGACCCCAACCGCGACTACACCCTGCCGTGGTTCTCCGGCTTCGGGGCGTTCGGCTGGAACAAGGCGGCGCTCCAGGAGACCCTGGGCACCGGCAGCCTGACGTCACTCGATCAGCTCTGGGACCCGGCGCTCAAGGGCCGCATCACCGTCCTGTCCGAGATGCGCGACACGATGGGCATCATCATGGCGTGGCAGGGCGCTGACCCCTCCAACTTCACCGATGACCAGTACCAGGCGGGCATCGCCGAGCTGCAGAAGCAGATCGACAGCGGGCAGATCCGCCAGGTGGCGGGTAACGACTACGTCGCCGCGCTCGAGACCGGCGACGTCATCGCCGTCATCGGCTGGTCCGGCGACATGTTCCAGCTCGGCGATGACTACGGCGTGGGCCTGCCCGAGAGCGGCGGCATGCTGTGGACGGACAACATGCTCATCCCGTCCGTTGCGACCCACAAGAAGAATGCCGAGGCGGTCATGAACTACTACTACGACCCCGCCGTCGCCGCCGAGGTCGCCGCCTACGTCCAGTACATCTCCCCAGTTGCGGGCGCCAAGGAGGCCATGGCCGACATCGATCCCACCCTGGTCGACAACCAGTGGATCTTCCCGGATCAGGCCACCCTCGATAACTCCTACGTCTTCATGACCTTGACGCCGGAGCAGGACGAGGCCTACCAGCGCGAGTTCCAGAAGGCCATCGGTCTGTAGTCCGAGAGGCGTAGGCTGCCGGGTCGCAGGAGAGGAGAGCCGTGGCGGCCAATGATGGAGTTCAGGATCTGCACCTGGTCAACCTGGTCAAGTCCTTCGGTGACTTCGTTGCCGTCGACGATCTGACCCTGACTATTCCCGCGGGGTCGTTCTTCGCCCTCTTGGGGCCGTCAGGGTGCGGCAAGACCACGACCCTCCGCATGGTGGCCGGACTCGAGGATCCGACGAGCGGGCAGATCATGCTCGGCTCGACGGACATCACGAATGAGAAGCCGTACAAGAGGCATGTCAATACGGTCTTCCAGTCGTATGCGCTCTTCCCGCACCTGGACATCTTCGAGAACGTCGCGTTCGGTCTGCGCCGCCGCGGCATCAAGGATGTGACGGGTCCGGTCAATGCCATGCTGGATCTCGTCGAGCTCGGGCCGATGGCACGGCGCAAGCCAGCACAGCTGTCCGGTGGTCAGCAGCAGCGCGTGGCGGTCGCTCGCGCGCTGATCAACCAGCCGGGTGTGCTCCTGCTGGACGAGCCTCTCGGCGCCCTCGACCTCAAGTTGCGTCGACAGATGCAGATCGAGCTCAAGCGCATTCAGACCGAGGTGGGGACGACATTCGTCCATGTCACCCATGACCAGGAAGAGGCCATGACGATGGCCGACACGGTCGCGGTCATGAACAAGGGGCGCATTGAGCAGATGGGTGCCCCGGTCGACATCTATGAGCTGCCGCGCACCGCGTTCGTGGCCAACTTCCTGGGCCAGTCCAACACCGTGGCCGGCACCGTGTCCGGTAGGTCGGGCAGCGATTTGGTCGTCAACGCCTATGGCGCGTCGTTTACGGTTCCGTCCGCCCGGTCGACGCGGCAGGACGGCGCCATCCTCGTCGGGGTCCGACCCGAGAAGTTGTCGGTCGCCTCAGCTGGGGGCGCTGTTCCGGATCGCAGCAACAGGGTCACCGGCAAGGTGACCGACGCCTCTTTCACGGGCGTGTCCACTCAGTACCTCGTCATGACCAGCTGGGGCGATGAGTGGACGGTGTTCGAGCAGAATAGGTCCGCGGACATCCTGCGCCCGGGCGACGAGGTGGTCATGCACTGGGCGCCTGAGCACACCTTCGGCCTCGACGTCCCGTCGGAGTCCTGACATGCCGGCACTCGCCCCCAGCGCCGGAGGGTCTGCCGGTGTCGTCGTCTCGGGAGCTGCCGCCCAGCGGCGTCCGCGCACCGCGTATCTGCTGCTCATTCCCGGTATCGCCTGGCTGACGATCTTCTTCGTCGTCCCGCTCATCTCGCTGTTCTTCACCAGCCTCCAGGCACCCACCGGCAAGTCTGGCGTCTATCAGCCCGCCTTCGAGGTGTCGAACTACCTCGTCGCCATCCAGGAGTACTGGCCCACATTCGTCAAGTCCTTCATCTACTCCGGCATCGCGACGGTCCTCGCCCTGGTCATCGCCTACCCCCTGGCCTACTTCATCGCCTTCCGCGCCGGCAAGTGGCGTGCGCTGCTCCTCGTGCTCGTCGTCGCGCCGTTCTTCGCGTCGTTCCTGCTTCGCACATACGCGTGGCGGACGATCCTGGCGGACGAGGGCTTCATCACCAGCTTCTTCAATGCCCTGCACCTGCTGCCGGAGAACCGCATTCTCAACACCCCGATCGCGGTCGTCCTCGGCCTGACATACAACTTCTTGCCCTTCATGATCCTGCCCCTCTACGCCGCACTCGAGCGCATCGACCCGCGTCTGATCGAGGCGGCCGGCGACCTCTATGCCTCGCCATTCACCGGCTTCCGCAAGGTCATCTGGCCCCTGAGCCTGCCGGGCGTCGTGGCGGGGACGCTGCTGACATTCATTCCCGCGTCAGGCGACTACATCAACGCCACCCTGCTCGGTGCTCCGAGCGATCGCATGGTGGGCAATGCGATCCAGACCAACTTCTTGCAGTTCCGCGACTACCCGATCGCGAGCGCATTGTCGTTCATCCTCATGGCGATCATCCTCACCGTCGTCTTCGTGTATATCCGACGGGCCGGCACGGAGGATCTCGTCTGATGCGTTGGCTGCGCAAGAACCTCATACCGATCATCGGACTGCTCGTCCTGGTCTATCTCTTCGTTCCTATCGCTGTTGTCGCGATCCTCAGCTTCAACAAGCCGGACGGGAAGTTCAACATCTCCTGGAACCAGTTCTCGCTCGATGCGTGGCAGAACATCTGCGGCGTACCCGGCGTCTGTGGATCCTTCGTCACCAGCATCCAGATCGGCCTCATCGCGACGCTCGTCGGCACCATCTTCGGAACGATGATCGCCTTCGCCCTGGTGCGCTACCGATTCCGCGGGCGCTCGACGACCAATCTGCTCATCTTCCTGCCGATGGCCACACCTGAAGTCGTCCTCGGCTCAAGCCTTCTGGCCCTGTTCCTCAACCTGGCCTTCCCCTTGGGCTTTTGGACCGTGACCATCGCCCACATCATGTTCATCATCAGCTTCGTCGTGGTGACGGTGAAGGCTCGCCTGCAGGGCATGGACCCCAGGCTCGAGGAGGCGGCGCGCGATCTCTACGCCGATCCCACGGCGACCTTCCGCTACGTCACCTTCCCGCTGGTCCTCCCCGGCATTCTCGGTGCGGCGCTCCTCGGATTCAGCCTGTCCTTCGACGACTACATCATCAGTGCGTTCAATGCTGGCACGCTTGTGACGTTCCCGATCTACATCTGGGGTGCCGCTCAGCGCGGCATCCCGGTGCAGGTCAACGCTCTGGCCACCCTCGTGTTCGTCATCGCCCTCGTCACGGTCGTGTCGGTGCAGATCATCGGTGCTCGTCGTCGCCGCAAGATGGAGAGCGCCGTCGGCAGCTGATCACCCATGCCCTTCCCTGACGTCGTCACATCCCAAGCACGCGCGGCACTCGCCGACGTGCACTTCGTGCCGTACTGGCTCGACCAGCCCGATCGTCCGGCCCCGCGTCCGGCGCTGGTCGGTGATATCGAGGCGGATCTCGTCGTGGTCGGTGCCGGGCTCAGCGGCCTGTGGACCGCGTATGAGGCGCGGCGGCGCTTCCCGGCTTGGCGGGTGGTGCTGCTCGACGGCCAGCGCATCGCCGAGGCAGCCTCGGGGCGCAACGGCGGGTTCGTCGCGGCGTCCTTGACGCACGGCCTGCCCAATGGCCTGTCGCGTTGGCCCGACGACATGCACGAGCTCGTCCGGCAGGGGCAGGCGAACCTCGATGGGATCGTCGCCGTCATCGAGGCCGAGGGGATCGACTGCGACCTGGTGCGCTCGGGGGAGCTCGACGTCGCGGTCGAGGACTACCAGGTGGCCGACCTGCGTGAGATGGTCGATGAGGCCGCCGGCCTGGGTCTGGACTACGAATTCCTCGACCGAGATGACGTGCGGTCGCTCGTCGATTCGCCGACGTACCGCGCCGGGGTTCTCGATCGCTCGGGGGTGGTCATGGTCGATCCGGCGCGACTGTCGTGGGGACTTGCCGCGGCGAGCGAGCGCGCCGGGGTGGAGATCTTCGAGCACACGCGTGTCACCTCGCTGGATCGCGCAGGGGCGGGCATGCGCGTCACCACGGACTTCGGCTCAGTGCGCGCCCGACGGGTCGCGCTGGCCACCAGCGCGTTCCCGCCGCTGCTCAAGCGTCTGGGCCATTACGTCGTGCCGGTCTACGACTCGGTGCTCATGACCGAGCCGCTCACCGCTGACCAGCGAGCCGCAATCGGCTGGCAGGACCGGGTCGGCATCGGCGACGCCGGCAACCAGTTCCACTACTACCGGATGACCGCAGACGGCCGGATCCTGTGGGGTGGGTACGACGCGTCGTACTACGGCGGCTTCAACCCGATGCACGAGCGACAGGGTGCACCCTTCGCTCGCCTCTCCGAGCACTTTCGCTATACGTTCCCGCAACTCGAGGGCTTGCGGTTCACGCATGCGTGGGCCGGTGCGATCGACACGTGCTCCCGCTTCAGCGCGTTCTGGGGTACGGCCTACGACGGGCGGGTGTCGTACAGCCTCGGGTTCACTGGGCTCGGCGTGGGTGCGAGCAGGTTCGGTGCCCAGGTGATGCTGGACCTGCTGTCCGGCGAGCACACCGAGCGCACGAGCCTGGAGATGGTCCAGAGCAAGCCCATTCCCTTCCCGCCGGAGCCCATTCGCGGCCTCGGGATCGGCATCACGCGTCGCGCCATCGACAAGGCCGACCGCAACGAGGGCAGGCGCAACCTGTGGCTGCGCACCCTTGACCGCATCGGCCTCGGCTTCGACAGCTGACCCCCTAGGGTGGGCTCATGACTCGCTACGGCGGACAGTTCGGGCCGGACCTGACCTTTCTCGGCGTGCCCCGTTGCGATCTCGACGACCCGGCGACCTACGCCGATGCGGACGTCGTGATCCTGGGCGCTCCCTTTGATGGCGGCACGTCGTTCCGCAGCGGGGCCCGCTTCGGGCCCCAGGCGCTGCGCATGGCCTGCTATCTCGGTCACGACGGCTCCCGCCCCTCCCTCGCCCTGCGCACCGATGGCCTGCAGGACCTCCGAGTCGTCGACGGTGGCGATGTCGAGATGTTCAGTGGCGATGCTGCGCGCTCCTGCGCGGACCTCGAGGTGGTCGTGCAACGGGTCGCCGAGACAGGTGCTGTGCCGCTGGTGCTCGGCGGCGACCACACCATCACGTGGCCCGACGTCACCGGCGTCGCTCGGGCTCGCGGCTGGGGACGGGTATCGGTGCTGCACTTCGATGCCCATGCCGACACGGGTGACATCGAGTTCGGCTCCCTCATCGGGCACGGACAGCCCATGCGCAGGCTCATCGAGTCGGGAGCGGCGCGAGGGGACCGCTTTCTCCAGATTGGCCTGCGCGGCTACTGGCCCCCGCCGGACATCCTTGACTGGATGGCCGAGCAGCGGATGCGCTCCTACGAGATGACCGAGATTGTGACGCGCGGACTCGACGACTGTCTCACCGAATCCTTCGAGATCGCGATGGACGACTGCGACGGGGTCTTCCTCTCAGTCGACATCGACGTGGCCGATCCGGGTCACGCCCCCGGCACAGGCACGCCTGAGCCGGGCGGACTGAGTTCGCGGCAACTTCTCGACGCCGTGCGACGAATCTGCCTCGAACTGCCCGTCGTCGGCATGGACGTCGTTGAGGTGTCCCCGCCCTACGATCATGCGGACATCACCGCAATGCTCGGCAATCGCGTGATCCTCGAGGCGCTATCGGCGATGGCACGACGCCGCCGGGACGAAGCGACAGGGGAGTCGTGGGATCCATCGACACCATTGCTTGCCGACCGGGGGGATTTCTGATGCGCGTCCTAGCGATCGGCTCTGGCGGTGTCGGCACCTCCGCGGCGCTCATCGCGGCGCGCCGCGACTTCTTCGAGGCGTGGGTGTGTGCCGACTACGACGAGTCGCGGTCTCGCGCGCTCAGTGATCGGGTCGGTGACGCGAGATTCACCGGCATCGCTCTCGATGCGAGCGATCTGGGCGCGGTCGAGGCAGCCTGTCGTGCTCACGGCATCACGCATGTGCTCAATGTGGTCGATCCGCGATTCAACATGTCGATCTTTGACGGCGCCTTCGCCGCGGGCGCCCACTATCTCGACACGGCCATGAGCCTGTCGCGCCCGCACCCGGAGCGCCCCCACTCGGACACCTTCGTCAAACTCGGCGACGAGCAGTTCGACAGGTCAGACGCTTGGGCGGAGCGCGGACTTCTGGCCCTGTGCGGCATCGGCGTCGAGCCGGGCCTCGCGGACGTCTTCGCCCGCTACGCCGCGGATCACCTCTTCACGGAAATCGACGAGATCGGCATCCGCGATGGCGCGAACCTGCTCGTCGCCGGGTACGACTTCGCGCCGAGCTTCTCGATCTGGACCACGATCGAGGAGTGCCTGAACCCGCCGGTGATCTGGGAGCGCGACCGTGGCTGGTTCACCACCGCGCCGTTCTCTGAGCCCGAGGTCTTCGACTTCCCCGAGGGCATCGGACCCGTCGAGTGCGTCAACGTCGAGCACGAAGAGGTGCTCCTTGTGCCTCGCTGGATCGAGTGCAAGCGGGTGACGTTCAAGTACGGCCTGGGCGATGAGTTCATCGAGGTCCTCAAGACACTGCACAAGCTTGGCCTCGATCGCACCGAGCCGGTCTCTGTGCGCGGAGCACAGGTCAGCCCCCGTGACGTCGTGGCTGCATGCCTGCCGGACCCTGCTCAGCTCGGCGACAGGATGAGCGGCAAGACCTGCGCGGGGACATGGATCACCGGGACGGGCCCAGATGGTGCACGGCGCGAGGTCTACCTCTTCCACGTGGCCGACAACGAGTGGACGATGCGCGAGTACGGCACCCAGGCGGTCACCTGGCAGACGGCGATGAATCCGGTGATCGCGCTGGAGTTGCTCGCGGCTGGCACGTGGACGGGGACCGGCGTCCTCGGCCCGGAGGCCTTCGATGCGGTGCCGTACCTCGACCTCATGCGTGACGGCTACGGCCAGGAGTGGGGCATGCGCGAGCAGGCGTAGGCGGCCTCAGGGCCGACCGTGGGCTCCGGACCGTCCGGGCCGGGCACCGGCGTCGGGTAGACTCTCGGCGTCCGGCTGACTGCCGGCGCCCGTCAATCGCAAGAGCGAGCCATCCGTGAGAGGTCGACATGTCAGCGTCCGCGCGCCCCGAGGGCATCATCTACCCGCCCATTGACGACCTGCTCGCGAAGTCCGACTCGAAGTACTCCCTGGTGATCTACGCCGCCAAGCGGGCTCGACAGATCAACGCCTACTACTCCCAGCTCGGCGAGGGACTGCTGGAGTACGTCGGCCCGCTTGTGGAGACCCACGTGCAGGAGAAGCCGCTCTCGATCGCCATGCGCGAGATCGACGCCGGCCTGCTCACCTCCGAGCCTTTCGACCCCGCGGCCGAGCCCGTTGCCGAAGCGACCGTCGTCGAGGTGGTCGAGGAGGACCTCACCTGAGCGCACGCATCGTCCTTGGCGTCTCCGGGGGCATCGCCGCCTACAAGGCGTGCACCCTGCTGAGGATCCTGCGCGAATCCGGTCACGACGTGCGCGTTGTGCCGACGGCTTCCGCACTGCGCTTCGTCGGTGCACCGACATGGGAGGCGCTCTCCGGACACTCGGTGAGCGACTCGGTGTGGGACGACGTGCCTGCAGTCCCCCATGTATCGCTGGGTCGCTGGGCCGATGCGGTCATCATCGCGCCTGCAAGTGCCAACGTTCTCGCGCGCGCCGCCGCAGGTATGTCCGATGATCTCCTCACCGCCACCCTTCTCACGGCAACGTGCCCGATTCTTATGGCGCCTGCCATGCACACCGAGATGTGGGAGCACCCCGCCACGAGAGCGAACGTCGCCACCCTGCGCGGCAGGGGCGTGCAGATCATCGAGCCCGCGGTCGGCCGTCTCACCGGCGCCGACACCGGGCCTGGCCGCCTGCCTGAGCCTGAGGACCTTGCCCGAGCGCTCGAGGCTGCCCTGGAGTCATCGCCCCGCGATCTTGCGGGCAGGCGGCTGCTCGTCTCGGTGGGAGGCACCCGCGAGCCACTTGATCCCGTGCGGTTCCTGGGCAACCACTCGAGTGGGCGTCAGGGTTTCGCCATCGTCGAGCGGGCGTTGGCTCGGGGCGCTCAGGTGACGGCTGTCGTCGGCGCGGTCGACGTCCCCGCACCTGCGGGTGCTCGCGTGCTGCCCGTCGTCACGGCGGCGCAGATGCGCGAGGCCATGCTCGCTGAGCAGGCATCGGCAGATGCGGTCGTGATGGCAGCGGCCGTCGCGGACTTCCGGCCCGATCGTGTCGCCGAAAGCAAGATCAAGAAGTCCGATGACGTGGCTCCCGAGCCGGTGAATCTTGTGCGCAACCCCGACATCCTCGTCGACCTCGTCGCATCACGACGCCAGCCGCAGGTGATCGTCGGATTCGCGGCCGAGACGGCGACTGATGATTCGCAGCTCCTGTCGCTGGCCCGGGCCAAGCTCACGCGCAAGGGCTGCGATCTCCTCGTGGTCAACGACGTTGGAGATGATCGGGTCTTCGGCCGCGATGAGACGCGCGTGCAGGTGCTGGCTGCGGACGGGGGAGTGCGGGCCGATGTGCGCGGCCGCAAGGCTGCGGCGGCCGACGCCGTACTCGACGAGATCGTCAAAATTCTTCCCGCCTAGCGCTGTCCCCTCAGGCTGGCCCCTCGTGCGTCGGGTAGGGTCGGCGACGTCAAGAGCGCCAGCATCAAGCCCCGGCTCGCTGGCCGGCAACCCTCGCGCCGCGGTGGGGTGCCCCGGGTGAGGACTTGGCCCGCTCCGGCGGGCAAGCGCGGGTCGACAGACCCCTGAACGGAAGGCATGCGCGTGGCACGACGACTCTTCACCTCGGAGTCGGTGACCGAGGGTCACCCCGACAAGATGGCCGATCAGATCAGTGACGCGATCCTCGACGACCTGCTCCGGCAGGATCCGCGGTCGCGTGTCGCGGTCGAGACCATGCTCACGACCGGTCAGGTGCATGTCGCAGGCGAGGTGACGACCGAGGGTTTCGCCGACGTCATGGGCATCGTGCGCGACGTCGTCAAGGACATCGGCTACGACTCCTCCGAGAAGGGCTTCGACGGAGACTCGTGCGGCATCTCCGTCTCCATCGGCGCGCAGTCGCCGGATATCGCCCAGGGCGTCGACGATGCGATCGAGGAGCGCGAGGGTCACAGTTCCGATCCGCTCGACCGCCAGGGCGCCGGCGATCAGGGCCTGATGTTCGGCTACGCCACGGACGAGACCCCCACGCTCATGCCTCTTCCGATCTCGCTCGCTCACCGCATGGCCGAGCAGCTCACCGCCGTCCGCAAGGACGGCACCCTCGGCTATCTGCGTCCGGATGGCAAGACCCAGGTGACCATCGAGTACGACGAGGACGGGCAGCCGACGCGCATCGACACCGTCGTCGTCTCGAGCCAGCACGCTAAAGACGTCGATCTCGAGGCGCAGCTCGCGCCGGAGGTCCGCAAGCACGTTGTCGAGCCGATCCTCGAGGGCATCGATCTGCCCAGCGATGGCTACCGACTCCTCGTCAACCCCACCGGACGATTCGAGGTCGGTGGTCCGATGGGCGATGCCGGTCTCACCGGGCGCAAGATCATCGTCGACACGTACGGCGGCATGGCGCGTCACGGCGGCGGTGCCTTCTCCGGCAAGGATCCGTCCAAGGTCGACCGGTCCGCGGCCTACGCCATGCGGTGGGTCGCCAAGAACGTCGTCGCCGCCGGCTTGGCCAAGCGCTGCGAGGTGCAGGTGGCCTACGCGATCGGAAAGGCGCATCCGGTCGGTGTGTTCGTGCAGACCTTCGGCACGGGCGTGCTGCCGGATGAGCGCATCCAGGAGGCCGTGCTCGAGGTCTTCGACCTGCGCCCGGCGGCGATCATCCGCGATCTGGACCTGCTGCGTCCGATCTACCGACCGACGGCGGCGTACGGCCACTTCGGCCGTGAACTTCCCGACTTCACCTGGGAGCGCACCGATCGCGCTGACGCGCTGAAGGCGGCCGCCGGCGCCTAGTCCCGGTTGTCCCGGTGTACCCGGGACCTAGGCGCTGGCGCTCTGGGTCGCCTGCTCGACGAGCTGCTCAAGTGTCGTCTCGTCGGGTCGGCCCGTCGCGCAGCCCACGTCGACGATGACGGGGCGCTTGCCCAGCGCCACACCACTGGTGACCAGGGCTGATTCGATCTTCGCCTGCACGCTCGCGTGATCGGGGGCCGGTTCGCCGAGGAGTGCGAGGAACGTCTCGCCACCCCAGCGCGCGATCAGGGCGCCTTGCGGCAGGGCGCCCGCGAACGCGCGAGCGGTCGTCGTGAGAACGTCGCGGCCGTAGGTGAACCCATAGTCGGCGTTGATGCCGTTCATGCCCTCGACTCGACACACCACGACGCCCACCTCGCTGCGGGACTGCTCCGCAGTCTGGGCGACGGCCGGCGCCAACGCGAGGATGCCGGTGCGTGAGAAGGTGCCCGTGAGGGGGTCGGTGCTCTCGAGCGTTTGGGCGCGTACCCGCTCGACCGCCTCTCGCGACACCGCGGCCAAGCGTAGGCCGAGCAGGACGAAACTTGCGCCCGCGGCCGTGACGGCAGCGATGGCCCACGACAGCGTGTCCACGCGCGTGACGTCCACTCCCGCGAGGACGATCGGCGTCAGGCTCAGCAGCGCCCCGATCACGCCCGCTCGCCACGATAGGGCGATGGGGGCGAGGACGACGAGGGCGATGACCGCGTAGGTCAGCACCACCGCGCTGTCCTGGATCGCCGCACGCCAGGAGTTCTCGACGACGAGAAGGGTCATCAGGATCGTCCAGGTCCAGGTCATGATGGCGCTCGAGACCCGAGTCCGGGCCATGATCTGGGCGAGGATGATGAGGACCAGGCCGTAGACGGCGGGGAACACCACGATGGGGCCGAGCGTGGCCAGATTGAAGAAGGCATTGACCAGTCCGGAGATGATGGCCACGATCCCGGTGAGCGCCAGGGCGAGCGGGATCGTCTGCCGGGCGACTGATGCGCGCAACTGCTCTCGCGCGTCGGCCGTGCGATCGTGGTGCTCAGAGAGACGTCGAGACATGACGTGGTCCTCCGTGTCGTGGATGCGGAGCACGGCGCGCACCTGGTCCGGGTGCATCGGGGTCGGCCAGGGCATGAACTTGGCCAGTGTGAGACCGAGGTAGATCACCGTGTTGAGGCCGACGAAGAGCGCGAACCCGCCGAACCAGGGTGAAGCAAGGATCGACTCCGGCAGCACGATGCCTGCCTGAAGTTGGGGGACGACGCCGATCACCGGGCACCTGCCCCGTGCTCGACGTGTCCCCACTGTGCCTCGCGGCCGGTGCTGATGCGCCACAGCGAGTTGATGAAGACCACCTGGAGGAACACGTCATAGGCGAGTTCGGGGAGGAGTGCGGCCGCGAGCAGTCGAGCTCGCCAGCCGCCTCGCCAGACGGTGATAACGCGTTCGGCAAGGAATACCGCTCCGATCGTCGTCCAGAAGGGAAACCAGATCCACGTGTCCAGCGCCAGGAAGGTGATCAGTATCAGTACGAGCGCGCAGTTCAGTGCGACGGTGCCGTAGCCGATGCCGATCTGCTGGCCCCAGTACCTCACCGTCGCGCCTGTGACGCCGTAAGCGGAGAGGTTCTCGAGCGCTCCGCGCTGCCAGCGCTGGCGTTGGGTCCACAGATTGCGCCAGGTCGGCATGATCTCGGTGACGACGTAGCACTCCTGGGGCGACACCATCGTCGCGCCGAGGGACTTCAGGGCGAGTGTGAGTTCGTTGTCCTCCGTGAGAGCGGCCGTGTCGTAGACCTTGCCGGGCTCGCCGGGGATGTAGACGCCCCGGGCCGCGGCGACATCGAGGAGTGCCTCGGCGCGGAACATCGTCGCCGTGCCCGTGAGGACGAAGACTCGGCCGCGCCGTTGGCGGATCTGCACGCTGTAGCGGGTGTACTCGTTGCGCTGGAACTGCCCGAGGATCCCGCCGCCGCCCTCGCCGTAGAACAGCCCGCCCACGGCGGCGAGCTCCGGATCGGCTTCGAGGCGCCCGGCGGCTGCCTCGATGAACTCCGGTCCCAGGCTGGTGTCGGCATCCATGACGAGGACCACATCCCGCGGTCCTGTCGTCGGGAGGAGCGCGGTGAGCACCTGGTTGAGCGCGCCGCCCTTCTTGTGCCGGTTATCGACGGTCTCGAATGCCTCGTAGCCCATCTCGCGCGCGATCAGGGGGGTGCGGTCGGTGCAGTTGTCGGCGACGACAATGACGCGATCAGGCTTGCGTGTCTGCGCAGCGAGCGCGCCGAGAGTGATCGGGAGCGCCTGCTCCTCGTTGTGTGCAGGCACGAGCACGGTGATCCGCACTTGTTCACCGGGACGGATGTCCACGGATCGACCTCCGCGCAGGGCTTCGAGGTAGCGCCGCCTCGGGCTGATGGTCATGAATGTCGTGATCGCCTCGAGCGACAGCGCGACAACCGCAACGATTGCCATCCCCAGCACGGCGATGATCAGCAGTTCAGCCGGCGGACGTTCGTCGGAAATCAGGAGGCTCCATGAGCCGACGAATATCTCGCGCACCGGGCTCGGCGCACGATCGGCCTCGAGGGAGGCGCTCAGGAAGGCTGCAGCGAAGGCCACGAGCGCGACGCAGGTGATCACGATGACGACAATGAGGCGGCTGTAGAGCGGCGACTCGGGGACGGTGGGGGGCTTCGGCAGTGGCGTGGTCACGAAGGGTCGTTGGCCCCCCGGTGGATCAGGCCGTGCGTCGTCCACGCCCCCATCCTGGCAGTGTCGGTGGGGCGTCGCACCCACCTGGCACGATCACCCCATGACGGACGCTGTGGCCAAAGTCGCGGTCGATGTCCCCCTTGCCCACCTTGATCGCCTCTTCGACTACTCCGTCCCCGCGTCGATGGGCGCGGAGGCGATGCCCGGAGTTCGGGTGCGGGTGCGCTTCGCCGGACGCCTCGTCGACGGCTACATTATTGAGCGCGTAGCAGAGAGCGACCACGCCAAGCTCGCCCCGTTGCAGCGAGTCACCTCGCCGTTGCCCGTGCTGACTCCGGAGGTGCTGGCCCTCTGCCGTGCCGTCGCCGATCGGTACGCCGGCATCCTGCCGGATCTGCTGCGCGCGGCGATACCTCCGCGCCACGCGCGTGCCGAGGCCGCGCTTCTGGCCAAGGAGATCGAGCCACTCGCCCTGCCCGGGGATGTCGACCTCTCCGCCTGGGATTCCTATTCGGGGGGCGCCGCCCTCGCGCGACGCATCGCAGACGGTCAGCACGACCTGAGGGCTGTGTGGACATGCGCGCCGTCCACGACGACGGCTCCGGGCGACTGGCCGGCGATGATTGCGGTCACCGCGGCCTCCGCCGCCCGCCACGGGGGAGTCGTCATCGTCGCCCCGGACGCACGCGACATCACTCGGATCGCCGCCGCACTCGATGCGACGGTCGGGCGCTCCGCCTACTCCACCCTCACCGCCGACATGGGCCCGCAGCGTCGCTACACCGAGTTCCTCAAGGTCCTCACCGGTCGGGTGCCCATCGCCCTCGGCACGCGCGGGGCAGCGTTTGCTCCCGTGTCCGATCCCGCATTGCTCCTGCTGTGGGATGACGGGGACGAGTCCCTCGCCGAGCCGCACGCACCGGGCTGGCATGCGCGCGAAGTACTCGGGTTGCGTTCGCAGATGACAGGCGCCTCTCTCATCGTCGGTGGCTACACCCGCAGCACCGAAGCGCAGCAGTGGGTCGAGACGTCCTGGGCAGCAGGCATCGTGCCGACACGCGAGGTGGTGCGGCGCGACGGACCACGCGTGATCTGCGAGGACCCGGATCACTCCCGGATTCCGCGGCGCGCCTTCGATGCTGCGCGGAATAGTCTTCGCGAGGGGCCGGTGCTCGTCCAGGTCGGCCGGCGCGGATACCTCCCGGGCCTGGCCTGTCAGCGTTGCCGCACACGGGCGAGTTGCGCAGCCTGCGGTGGCCCACTCGCACTCGGTCAGTCCGGCGCCGCACCCGTCTGCCGGTGGTGCGGCACGCGAGCCGCGCCCTGGCACTGCCGCGAGTGCGGGTCCGATCGGCTGCGGGCTACGTCGGTGGGTTCGGGTCGCACGGCGGAGGAGCTCGGCCGCGCGTTCCCGGGCGTCCCCGTCATCACGTCCACGGCCGAGAATGCGGTCGCCGACGTGCCGGCCGAGCCCGCGCTCGTGGTCGCCACGACCGGCACCGAGCCATGGGCCCACGGCGGGTACGCCGGCGTACTCCTGCTCGATGCTGACCTTCAGGCCTCGCGCGTCGCACTCCGGGCCAGCGAGGAGACGGCCCGTCGCTGGTTCGCCGCCTCAGCGCTCGCTCGCCCTCGCGCTCCCGTGATCATCACCGCCGATGCGGGGTTGCCGGTGGTGCAAGCGCTCATCCGATGGGATCCGGCGTGGCTCGCCGGGCGCGAGTTGGCCGAAAGGCGCGAGCTGGGCATGCCCCCGGCCGTGCGTGCGGCGACCCTGACCGGCGATCCGGTCGCGGTCGACGCAGCCGCTTCCACTCTGCCCGAGCAGGCACGCATCATGGGTCCCCTCCCGGTCCCGTCCCCGCGGGGTCGGTCGGGAGAGACGCCCGGTGCGGGCGCCGACGATGTCCGCCTCCTCGTCACGATCGATCGCCGTCACGGCGCCGATCTCGCGCGCGCACTCGCGGCGATCGCGGCCACACGCACCGCACGCAAGGATCCCGCGCGTCTGCACCACGTCGTCGACCCACCGGACTGGGGCAGCGACTGAGCCTGCCTAGACTGGAAGCCCCAACGCATCAAGGAGTCCCCGTGGCCGTGCAGACGATCCGCCTCTTCGGCGATCCTGTCCTGCGCACGCCCGCCGGGCCGGTCGAGACCTTCGACAAGGAGCTCCGCAAACTCGTCCAGGACCTCACCGACACCATGCGAGAGGCGCCGGGCAGTGGGCTCGCGGCCCCTCAAATCGGCGTTTCGCTTCGTGTCTTCACGTGGTGGGTCGACGACGAGTTGGGTCACCTGTGCAATCCCGTGCTCGATCTGTCCGATGAGATCCAGGACGGAGACGAGGGCTGCCTGTCGATCCCCGACCTGGCCTTCGACACCCCGCGCGCACGACGCGTGGTGGCCAAGGGGGTGGACATGCATGGTGAGCCCGTCGTCATCGAAGGCAGCGACCTGCTCGCCCGCGCGATCCAGCACGAGACGGATCACCTTGACGGCATCCTCTTCATCGATCGGCTCGATGCAGAGACGCGCAAGGCGGCCATGAAGGCCATCCGGGAGTCCGAGTGGTTCGGCGAGCCCGCACCCGAGGTGCGCATCAGCCCGCACACTGTCTCCGCCAAGTGGCTGTGACGCATGCGCCTGCTCTTCGCCGGCACCCCTGACGTCGCGCTGCCCAGCCTCGACGCGTTGATGCGCTCCACCCACGACGTCATCGGCGTCCTCACCCGGCCGCCCGCACCCGCGGGCCGCGGTCGCTCGGAGAGGCCCAGCCCGGTGCACGACCGCGCCCTGGATCTCGGACTTCCTGTCATCACCGCCGCGCGCCTCGATGCCGGCGTGATCGCGGCCGTGCGCGACCTCGGCCCGGACTGCTGCCCCGTCGTTGCTTACGGCGCCCTCATCACCCCCTCAGCACTGGATCTGCCCCGCTTCGGCTGGATCAACCTCCACTTCTCGCTCCTGCCGCGTTGGCGGGGTGCGGCGCCGGTCCAGCACGCAATCCGAGCAGGCGATGAGTACACCGGCGCCACGACGTTCCGCATCGACGCGGGGCTCGACACGGGCCCGATCCTCCTCGAGGAGTCCACTCCTGTCGGTGATCGAGAGACCAGTGGAGAGCTGCTCGGGCGCCTCGCTGTTTCGGGTGCACGCTTGCTGCTGCGAACCATGGATCGCTTGGAGTCAGACACCATCGATGCTGTGCCGCAACGTGACGCCGGAGTGACACTCGCTCCGCGGATCGGCGTGGATGACGCGCGCATCAACTGGTCGCGTTCGGCCGCAGAGGTCGATCGCCTGGTGCGTGCCATGACGCCTACTCCCGGCGCCTGGACCACGCTGCGCGATGAGCGCATCAAGATCGGCCCGGTCGCTCCGCTAGACACATCGCACCTGGGTGCGGGGGAGATCCGCGCCGAGCGCTCATCCGTCACCGTCGGCACGCACACCGGTGATGTGCGCCTCGGGGAGGTGCAGCCGCACGGCAAGCGCGCCATGCCGGCGGCCGACTGGGCTCGAGGCCTGCGCCTGGCCGGCGGGGAGCGCTTCGCGTGACCGCACCCCGCACACCAGGCAAGGGGCCGAGGCGCGCCAGCCGACAGCAGCGCGTGGGGCGACCACCTCGGGGGGCGCGCGGTGCGGCGTACGACCTGCTCCATGCCGTTGCCGCGGACGATGCCTACGCCAACCTCGTATGGCCGACGATCCTGGCTGACGCGCGGCTCGATGCGCGCGATGCAGGTTTTGCCACGGAGCTGGCCTACGGCACGCTTCGCTGGCGCGGACTCTACGACGAAGTACTCACGCGCTGCGTGGATCGCCCACTCGACAAGCTCGACGGTCGGGTGCTCGACCTGCTCCGGCTCGGCACGCATCAGATCCTGTCGATGCGAGTGCCCGAGCATGCCGCCGTGAGCGAGACGGTCGCGCTCACGCGGCAGGTCGCGGGGGAAGGGCCGGCCAAACTTGTCAACGCCGTGCTCCGACGGGTGATCGACGGCGGCGACCGTGACGCGTGGATAGCGAAGGTCGCCCCGGGTGACTCGCGTGATGAGCTCGCCATCGCCACCTCGCACCCGCGCTGGATCATCACCGCCTTCGCCGAGGCGCTTGCTGCCCACCGTGGCGCCCCCGATCCCGAGGGCCTGCGTGCGGTGCTGGCAGCGGACAACGCGCCGGCGAGCCCCGTGCTCGTCGCGCGTGACGTGACTGGCGAGGATCTCCAGGGCCTGCCGGGCGTCGAACCCGGCAGGTGGTCGCCGCTGGCTGCGACGCTCGTCGACGGCCGGCCGGAGGATCTGCCGCTGGTGCGCTCCGGTGCCGTAGGCGTGCAGGATGAGGGCAGTCAACTCGTTGCTCTCGCGCTCGCGGCGGTGCCGGTCGAGGGTCGGGATCAGGTCTGGGTCGATCTCGCCGCTGGTCCCGGGGGCAAGGCGGCGCTGCTCGCGCGCGAGGTCGGTCGGCGCGGTGGTCGATTGATCGCCGTCGAGCAGCACCCACATCGCGCGGAGCTGGTGCGCCATTCATTGCCACCCGGGGCCCACGAGGTCCTCGTCGCCGACGGACGCGAGGCCCTGCCCGCTGCCACTGCCGACCGGACTCTCGTCGACGCTCCGTGCACGGGAATCGGTGCTCTGCGGCGCCGGCCCGAGGCGCGGTGGCGCCGGAGTCCGAGTGACCTGGCCACGCTCGGGCCGCTCCAGCGCGAACTGCTCGACGCCGCCATCGCGCTTACGCGCCCGGGCGGCGTCATCGCCTACTCCACGTGCTCACCCCACGTGGCCGAGACCGATCTTGTCGTGACCGACGCCCTGCGTCGGCGCGGCGACGTCGAGATGATTGATGCCCGCCCGTATCTGCCCGACGTTCCCGATCTCGGCCCCGGCCCTGCGGTGCGACTCTGGCCGCACGTGCACGGCACGGACGGTATGTATCTCGCGCTGCTTCGCCGCCTCTAGGCCGCGTGGGCCCAGGCTCGCCGCATGGCCTCGACCTCGACGCGTCGCGCTCTGGCCGACCCGCGTCGAGGGCGCTAGCTTCCTCGTGTTCGGGATCTCCATGATCGGGGCCTCGGTCGCCCAGGTGAGCTACAAGCGCGGTGTCCCGATGGCAGTGGCCTCTCTCGCCTCCAGCGGCATGATGACCTGGATCGGGCTGGCGGGCATCGCAGCCGCCTAGTGCGCCTCGGCGCGCCTGCCCCGGGGACGCAGTCGCTACCCTTCCCACGTGGGCATCCAGATTTCTCCGAGCATCCTCTCCGCGGATTTTGCGCGGCTGGGGGAGGAGATCGCTCGCGTACCGGACGCGGACTGGATCCACGTGGACGTTATGGACAACCACTTCGTCCCCAACCTCACGGTCGGCCTCCCTGTCGTGGAGAGCCTGCTGGCCGCGACGCCGATCCCCCTCGACTGCCATCTGATGATCACCGACCCCGACCGCTGGGCCCCGGGCTACGCCGAGGCGGGCGCGGGCAGCGTCACCTTCCACGCGGAGGCCGTCAAGGCCCCGGTGCGATTGGCGCGTACCTTGCGCGGGCTCGGCGCTCGCGCCGGCCTCGCGGTCAACCCCGCGACCCCCATCACGCCGTACGCCGACCTGCTGCCGGACCTCGACATGCTCTTGATCATGTCCGTCGAGCCTGGGTTCGGCGGTCAGCCCTTCCTCGACATGGTGCTGCCCAAGATCGCGCAAGCGCGCGAAATGGTGCGGCGCTACGGCGGAGACATCTGGGTACAGGTGGACGGTGGCGTGAGCGAGGCAACGATCGGACGTTGCGCCGAGGCGGGCGCCGACGTCTTCGTCGCGGGTTCGGCGGTCTTCGGCGCGGACGACCCCGACCGCATGGTGAAGACGCTGCGCGATCTGGCCATCGCAGCCGCGGGGGAGTAGTGACCCGCGCGCGGGAGCAGGAGGCGATGCGCCGGGCTATCGACCTCGCTGTCACCGCCGACATCCCCGACGGTCCCAATCCGCGAGTGGGGTGCGTGCTCCTGGCGTCCGATGGGACCGTCATCGGTGAGGGCAGGCACCTCGGTGCGGGGACCGCCCATGCCGAGGTCCAGGCGCTCCAGCAGGCAGGCGCGGCCGCTCGTGGCGCCACGGCGATCGTCACCCTCGAGCCGTGCAATCACACCGGCCGCACCGGCCCGTGCAGCGAGGCGCTCATCGCAGCAGGCGTCGAACGTGTCGTGTTCGCGCAGTCGGACCCCCACGCCCTTGCGGCGGGTGGTGCCGCGCGTCTGCGCGATGCCGGCATCGACGTCGAGGGCGGTGTGCTGGAGAGCCAGGCGGAGCACATCAACATCGCGTGGACGCATGCGGTCACCACGGGCAAGCCCTTCGTCACCTGGAAGGTCGCGTCGACTCTGGACGGACGTGTCGCAGCAGCCGACGGCACGAGCCGATGGATCACCGGAGAGGCGTCGCGCGCAGAGGTTCATCGTTGGCGACGTCAGTGTGATGCGATCGTCGTCGGCACGGGCACGGTCGCGATCGACGATCCGCACCTCACCGCGCGCGATCACACGGGACAACTTGCCGACATCCAGCCCCTGCGCGTGATCGTTGGCAACAGCGAGATCCCCGACGGGGCACGGGTGCTCGACGACGCCGCGCCCACCCTCCGCCTACGCACTCACGACGTCGGCGAGGTCCTGTCCGCGCTGGCGCAGCGAGATGTGCGCCACCTCCTTCTCGAGGGGGGCCCGCGTTTGGCGGCCGCATTCCTGGCGTCAGGGGCGGTCGACGAGGTCGTCTGGTACGTCGCCCCGCTGATGCTGGGCGGTGGTCCACCGGCACTCGCCGACATGGGAGTGGCCACCCTCGCTGACGGCATCCGCCTGAGGGACGTGCGCGTCGAGCAGGTGGGCGAGGATGCGAGGATCAGCGGGCGCATCTGATCAGGAGGACCCGTGTTCACCGGCATTGTCGAGGAAGCAGGCGAGATCACCGAGGTGGTCCGTCTTCCCGATGATGCCCTTCGGCTCGTGGTCCGCGGCAATGTCGTCACGGAAGGAACCAGGCACGGCGACTCCATTGCGGTCAACGGCGTGTGTCTCACAGTGACGGACGTCGCAGGAGACACGTTCTCCGCTGATGTCATGCGCGAGACACTCGTGCGGAGCTCGCTGAGGGGAGCGGAGGCGGGGATGCGGGTCAACCTCGAGCGCGCCATGCTGCCGACCTCACGTCTCGGGGGCCACATCGTCCAAGGCCACGTCGACGGCACAGGGACGCTCCTGTCTCGTCAGCGGTCAGAGCACTGGGACGTGCTGCGTTTCGAGCCCCCAGCGGATCTTGTCCGCTATCTGGTCGACAAGGGCTCGGTCGCCGTGGATGGCGTGTCTCTCACCGTGTCGGCCGTCGATCCTCAGGCGGGCTGGTTCGAGGTTTCGCTCATCCCTACGACGTTGACGCTCACGACTCTGGGGGAGCGGGAGGCGGGCGACGTGGTCAATCTCGAGGTCGATGTGATTGCGAAGTACGTTGAAGGACTCCTGCGGGGCGGGGAGCGCGATGTCTGAACGTGGGCGCGACCTCGACAAAGCCCTCGACTCCCTCGCGCGCGGTGAGGTTGTCGTGGTGATCGACCAGGGGGACGAGGCAGCCGGGGAACCCGGTGGCGCAGACCTGGTACTTGGGGGCGCCCTCGCGCGGGGTGATCGCGTGGCGTTCCTCGTTCGGCACGGTTCCGGGTGCGAACAGGTCGCCATGGACGGGGAGATCCTGGATCGGCTCGACCTTCCGCCGATGACACTCGGCATCGACGGCCGGCCCTCTGCCGCATCGATCACCGTGGACGCACGCACTGCCCGCAGCGGCGGAGTCAGCTCGGACGACCGCAGCCTCGCGCTCCGCCTGCTGGCGGATCCGCGCACTCGCCCGGGAGACCTTGTGCGTCCAGGGCACCTTGCTCCCGTGCGCACGGTGGCAGGTGGCACGTTGCGGCGCCCCGGGCGGCCCGAGGCCGCCGCCGACCTGGCGATCCTCGCCGAGCAGGTTCCGGTAGCGCTGCGCGTGGAACTCGTCGACGACGACGGTGCGCTCATGACGCCACGCCAGGCGCGGGACTTCGCTCGCGAACATGGCCTGGCGTGCGTGACCATCTCCGAACTTATCGCGCGACGGCGCCGTGGCGAGCGCCATGTGGAACGCTGCGCGGAGTCCTTGCTCATGACCGAGTTCGGCGCATTCCGTGCCATCGACTATCGGAATCGGCTCGATGGCATCGAGCACGTCGCCCTCGTGGCCGGCGACATCGGCGATGGTGAGCGCGTGCTGGTTCGGGTCCATTCCGAATGCCTCACCGGGGACATCCTCGGTTCGCTGCGTTGCGACTGCGGCCCCCAACTGCGCGCGGCCATGCGAGCGGTCGCCGAAGAGGGGAGGGGGATCGTCCTATACCTACGCGGGCACGAGGGCCGCGGCATCGGCCTGCTCCACAAACTGCAGGCCTACCAACTCCAGGACTCCGGTCGCGACACGGTCGACGCCAATCTCGATCTCGGGCTGCCGGCCGACGCCCGCGACTACGGCATCGGCGCGCAGATCCTGAGTGACCTCGGCGTGCGCTCGATGCGGTTACTGAGCAACAACCCCGCCAAGCGCGCGGGCCTCGAGGGCTATGGCCTGTCCATCGCCGAGCGCGTCCCCCTCGTCATCGTCCCCAACGAGCACAATGCGCGCTATCTCGCGACCAAGGCCGAGCGGATGGGTCACGAATATCGTGACGCGACAGAGGAGACCGTCGACGGGAGGACTGCATGAGTGGCGCGGGTGCAGCTCGCATGAGTGTCGAGGGTGCGCAGGGCATGCGCATCGACATCGTCGCCGCCTCGTGGCATGCCGGCGTCATGTCCGGTCTCATTGCCGGCGCCGAGAGGATCCTGCGTGAGGCTGGATGCGATGCCCGACTGCTGCGTGTCCCGGGTGCCTTCGAACTCCCCGTCGTCGCGGGCGCCAGCGCTCGGGCCGGGGCTGAGGCTGTCGTCGCCCTCGGTGTCGTCATCCGCGGTGGCACTCCGCACTTCGACTACGTGTGCGAGGCGGCGACTTCCGGCCTGACGCGGGTGGCATTGGACACGGGGGTCCCGGTCGGCTTCGGGCTGCTCACCTGTGACGACGAGCAGCAGGCGCTCGACCGCGCGGGGCTCGACGGGTCGCGCGAGGACAAGGGTGCCGAGGCGGCGGAAGCCGCTATCGCGACGGCGCTGCTGCTGCGGCAGATCCGCACGCCCTAGGCTGACCGTCGTGAAGACCTTCGATGCTCTGTACGCCGAGCTCCACGAGAAGGCCGCCTTCCCGGGGAGCACGGGCAACACTCGGCGCCTGCTGGACGAGGGAGTGCACGCCATCGGCAAGAAGGTCGTCGAGGAGGCCGCCGAGGCCTGGATGGCGGCCGAGCACGAGGGTCGCGAACGGACCGCTGAGGAGATCGCGCAGTTGCTCTATCACGCCCAGGTGCTCATGCTCGCGAGTGGCGTCACGCTCACCGATGTCTACGAGCGGCTCTGACATGCTCCGCGTCGCACTGCCCAACAAGGGCCAACTCGCCGAGCCGGCACGCGAGATGCTGCACGAGGCTGGCTATCTCAGGTCCGCAGGCTTGCGAGACCTCGTTGTCCAAGACCCCGACAACGACGTCGAGTTCTTCTTCTTGCGGCCCAAGGACATCGCGATCTATGTCGGGGAAGGCACGCTCGATCTCGGGATCACCGGCCGCGACATGCTTCTGGACTCCGGTGCCGATGCCGAGGAGGTCGCCCGACTCGGATTCGGTGCCTCGACATTCCGGCTCGCCGCCCCTCCCGGCATTGCCAGGCGCGTGGAGGACCTGGCCGGTCGTCGCATCGCCACGTCCTACCCCGGTGTCCTCGAGTCATTTCTGGGCCAGCGCGGCATCGACGCACGTATCGTGCGACTCGACGGTGCTGTCGAGAACGCCGTGCGCCTGGGCGTCGCTGATGCCGTGGCCGACGTCGTCGCGACGGGCACGACCCTGCGCCAGGCCGGGCTGGAGACGCTAGGGGAGCCGATCCTGGTGAGCGAGGCGCTGGTCGTGCGGCGCACGGGAGCGACCTCCGATGCGGATGTCGACACATTCGTGCGGCGCTTGCACGGAGTCATGGTCGCGCGCTCCTACGTACTCGTCGACTACGACATCCGCGTGGAGCAGGTCGACTCGGCATGCACGGTCACGCCCGGCTTCGAGTCCCCGACTATCTCCTCTCTTCACGATCCCGCGTGGGTCGCGGTTCGCGCCATGGTGCCGCGACGCGACGTGCACCATGTCATGGATGAGCTGTACGACCTCGGTGCGCGCGGGATCCTCGTGACGGCGATCCACGCCAGTCGGCTGTGAGCCAGCCCGACGGAGACTCAGCCGTGCCGCCGGGCCCTGGCCGCGGCCGGCACATTGAGACCCCGGCCCGCTTCGCCGGTGACGACGGCAGCGCCGACCCGCGCTGGGTCGACGCCTACGCCGATCCCGCTGCGGTCGAGCAGCTGCTGCGCGACGGCGTCCGTCTGCTCGTCCCGATCGTGTCCGTGCTGGACGAGGTGGACGACGTCACTGGTGGCGACAAGTCCAGCCACATGGCGAGCGTCAGCCTGATTCAGGCCGATGGGCGGCGCGGGCTTCTTGCGTTCACCGGCGTCGAGACGATGCGGCTGTGGGATCCCGCCGCGCGGCCCGTGCCCGTGGCGTCGTACGACGTCGCGGCTGCGGCGACCGAGGAAGGCGCGGACGGCGTACTCGTCGACATTGCGGGACCGGTTCGCTTCGCGATCGATGGGGAGTTGCTCGTCGAGCTCGCGGCCCGTGTGCAGTCTTAGGTGACGGGGCCGGTCAGCCGCTCACCAGGGCCGTCGCCCGGTGCGTCCGGGATCGGGGATGCTTCGCGGAATGCCCGTTGCAGGGTGGACAGGCCATCGCGCAGCGGAGCGGCGTGCTGCGATCCCAGGTCCGGTGCCGAGGCGACGACCATCCCGGCCAGCGCGTTGATGAGGATGCGCGCTTCGGCCAGGTCGAGCTCGTCGGCGGCCTCGGGCCCTTCGCTGAGCCCGCAGCGGATGGCCGCGGCCGTCATCAGGTGGACGGCCAGGGTCGACACCACCTCGACGGCAGGGACGTCGGCCAGATCGCGCACGGCGCCATCGGGGGATCCGGCGGCACGGGGAGAGTCGGTCACGTCCCCAGCCTGCCAGCCGGTCCACGGCCGGGTCATGGGTATCCACCCGCCGAGGCGCTCGGGCCCGAGCACCTCGGCGGCGGATCACTCCGTCGGGGCTGGTAGCCTTGCCTGCGTTCGGCTGCTCCGTGCAGCCCGCGAAGTGGAACTCGGTTCCCACCTGCCGCCCCCGGGTGTCAGGTCTCGATAGCCCGCTGATCGGGCCTGTCGTGCCGAGCCCTCGCGTCGAGGGCCATCCTCGAGATCAGCGCCGGTGAAGGCCATCGGTGAACGACGTCGAGGAGGCGCCATCAGCGTCGAGCCAAGGATCAACGACCGGATCCGCGTCCCCGAGGTGCGACTTGTCGGACCTCAGGGTGAGCAGGTGGGCATCGTCCGTATCGAGGATGCGCTCAGGCTGGCCCTGGAGTCCGATCTCGATCTCGTCGAGGTCGCGCCCATGGCCAAGCCGCCCGTGTGCAAGCTCATGGACTACGGCAAGTTCAAGTACGAAGCCGCAGTCAAGCTCCGCGAAGCGCGCAAGAACCAGGCGCACACCGTCATCAAGGAGATGAAGCTCCGCCCCAAGATCGACCAGCACGACTACGACACCAAGAAGGGTCACGTCGTGCGGTTCCTCAAGGCGGGCGACAAGGTGAAGATCACGATCATGTTCCGCGGGCGCGAGCAGTCCCGACCCGAGCTCGGGTTGAGGCTTCTGGCCAAGCTCGCAGAGGATGTGCAGGATCTCGGATTCGTCGAGGCCGCCCCCAAGCAGGACGGTCGCAACATGATCATGGTGCTCGCGCCGCATCGGACGAAGGCAGCCCAAGCACGGGTAGCCGACACCGAGGCGATCGCCGCCGAGGCCTGAGCACGACCCCCAATCCTGGGGCCGCCCTACCGAGAGGACAGCAATGCCGAAGCAGAAGACGCACAGCGGTGCCAAGAAGCGATTCAAGGTGACCGGCTCGGGCAAGATCACGCACGAGCAGGCCAATCGGCGCCACCTCATGGAGGGCAAGTCCAGCCGCCGCACCCGTCGCCTCATGGCGGACGAGACCGTCAAGCCCGCCGACGTCAAGAAGGTCAAGCGCCTTCTGGCGAAGTGACCCGCACACCCTCGAAGGAGAACCGACATGGCACGCGTGAAGAGAGCAGTCAACGCTCACAAGAAGCGCCGTGAGGTCCTGGAGCAGGCAAGCGGGTACCGCGGCCAGCGCTCCCGGCTCTACCGCAAGGCCAAGGAGCAGGTCACTCACTCGCTCGTCTACGCCTACAACGACCGCAAGGACCGCAAGGGCGACTTCCGTCGTCTGTGGATCCAGCGCATCAATGCAGCGGTCCGCGCTCGCGGCATGACCTACAACCGCTTCATCCAGGGGCTCAAGGCCGCCGACGTCCAGGTCGACCGCCGCATGCTTGCCGAGATCGCCGTGAGCGATCCGCAGGCGTTCGACGCCCTGGTCGATCTGGCGAAGTCCTCGCTCCCCGCATCGGCGGCCTGACCGCCCACGATGCCAGCCGACCTGACGTCGCCGCGCTCCGCGCGCGTCACCGAGGTCCGGCACCTGCACGAACGAAGGCACCGCGCTGAGCGCGGTGCCTTCGTCGTCGAGGGGCCCCAGGCAGTGAGGGAAGCACTCGGCCAGGGTGTCCTCGAGCTCTACTTGACCGAGGCGGCCGCCGACCGCCACCCGGAGTTCGTGGAGCAGGCGCGCGACGCCGGTGGGCGGGTCGTCCTCGCCACCGAGGACGTTCTCGTGGCCATGTCGGAGACCCGCCATCCGCAGGGAGTTCTCGCTGTCTGCGCGCTCGTAGCGCGTCCTCTTGATGACGTGGTCGCGTCTCTGCCAGGCGCAGCGCCCTTAGTCGTTGTCCTCGACCGGGTGTCCGATCCCGGCAATGCCGGCACGATCATCCGCACCGCTGACGCGATGGGCGCGGACGCGGTCGTCCTCACGGAGGGTTCAGTTGATCCGCACAATGGCAAATGCGTGCGCGCGACTGCGGGGTCGATCTTCCACGTGCCGATCAGCGTCGATGTTCCGGCCGGTGATGTCAGGCGCGTTTTCGGCGACGCCGGGCTGTCCCTCGTCGCGGCCGACGCCCACGCTGAAGCGTCGCTCGACGATGAGCCGGATCTCCTGCGTGGGCCGATCGCCTGGGTCTTCGGGAGCGAAGCGCACGGTGTCGATGCCGCGTGGCTGGAGTCGGCCTCGGCCACACTGAGGATCCCTATGTCGGGGGACGTCGAGAGCCTCAACCTCGCAGCGTCCGCTGCCATCTGCCTCTACGCGACATCGCGCGCTCGTGGGACCTAGGTCCTACCCAGACAGGCCCTTTCGACAACGACGATGTCGTCATCATTGAGCCTCGTGAATGGCGGGCCCGGAATACGTCGACTGGAGATCCTCGGGCGATACCCGCAACGTCCGGTACGGCTACGACCCCACGGCGGTCATGAGCGAGGCCTGGGCGCCGCCGCGTGACGCACACGACACCCGCGTGCCCTGCCAGGCGATCCTGCGGCCATAGGAGAGAATGGAGGGCCAGGATGGGCCGGTCGCGCTCGCGGCCACGCGAAAGAGGTGTCGGATGAGTTACGTCAAGCTGCCCGAGCTCGAGGAGACCGGCTACGTCGTCCTGGAGTCCTATGACCAGTCGCAGGACCCCCAGGAGTGGCTGGATATCGAGTTCGTCGACTGGAAGTCCTCCGGCGACACCCGTTTCGCCCCGCTCGCCTCGGCGTACGGCGACCTCGAGTGCAACGGCTTCTGGCATCACAACCCGCCCAAGACCGATAAGGACGGGGTTTGGGTGGATGCCAACATCGAGCGTGCCCCGCGTCTCAAGGCGCGCGCAGAGGAGCCGGGCGCCAATATTGGCCGCTGCCGGGTCATCGAGCTCCAGCCCAACGAGTACGCCGATTGCATCTGGAATCTTCACCAGGACGACAACAATCGTCTCAATCCGGAGGGGACTGGCTGGATCGTCCGAGGATTCTTCAATCTCACCGACAATCCCGACTCCTACATGATCCTGCGCGAGGACAAGGATGACCCGGCGACGGAGACGCGCATCCCGTTGCCGTCCGGCACCCAGGTGATCATCGACACGCAACGCCTCTGGCATGCGGTGTGGCACACCGGCGAAGAACCGCGGTACTGCCTCATCACCTCCTGGGAGTCCGGTCCGGAGCTCGGCGAGTACATCCGGGCGCGCAGCCCGAGGAGCAAGGTGGACAACGCTCCGCTGGATCAGAGCGTGATCGACGAGGCGCAGGCATCCGTGGCGCGCCGTCGTGCTGAGCGTGAGGCAAAGTCCGGCGCCATGGTCGACGTCATGAGCGAGGCCTGAGTCGGTTTCGCTCCGCTGGCCCTCCGCGGGTAGCGTGGAGGGCATCGTGACCCGCGGACCCGCGGGCTACCCAGGAAGGTGATCGTGACCTCCGCTGCCCACGCGACGGTGTCCGAAGACGACGTCCTCGATGCACTTGAGGCCGAGGCGATCCACGTCTACCGCGAGGTGGCCGGCGCCTTCCGCCGTCCGGTCCTGCTGTATTCGATCGGCAAGGACTCCTCGGTGCTCCTGCACCTGGCGCGCAAGGCGTTCGCGCCTGCGCCGATCCCCTTCAAGGTCATGCACATCGACACGACCTGGAAGTTCCGGGAGATGATCGAGTTCCGCGAGCGGATGCGCGAGGAGCTCAGCCTGGACCTCAAAGTCCAGACCAATCTCGAAGCCGTGGCCGAGGGGGTGACGCCGTTCACCCATGGCACTCACGAGTACACCCGGATCATGAAGACGGTCGCCCTGCGCCAGGGCCTCGATGAGCTTCAGGCGGACTGCGCCATCGGCGGAGCTCGGCGTGACGAGGAGAAGTCCCGCGCCAAGGAGCGCATCTTCTCGCTGCGCGAACCGGGCCACCGCTGGGACCCTCGCAAGCAGCGACCTGAGTTCTGGCGCACCGCCAACACGGTGCTGGCCGACGGTCAGACCATGCGGGCCTTCCCGATCAGCAACTGGACGGAGTTCGACGTCTGGCGGTACATCCGTCGCGAGCAGATCCCCATCCCGGATCTGTACTTCGCGCGTCCGCGCCCGGTCGTCCAGCGCGAGGGGACTTGGATCATGGTCGATGACGACCGGCTGCCCCTGCGCGAGGGTGAGTCGCCCGAGATCCGGTCGGTGCGATTCCGCACCCTTGGCTGCTACCCCTTGTCGGGCGCGGTTGAGTCGACCGCAGCTGATCTCGACACGCTCATCACGGAGATGCTGGAGAGCAACGTCTCGGAGCGTGCCGGTCGTCTCATCGACGGCGAGGGCTCGGGCTCCATGGAGGCCAAGAAGGCGGAGGGCTACTTCTGATGACCACCCTTCTCGAGCGCTCGTCGGGCATCGACGTCACCCCAGTCGTTCGCCTGGTCACCTGCGGCTCAGTCGATGACGGGAAGTCGACGCTCATCGGTCGGCTCCTCGCGGAGACTGGGTCCATCCCCGAGGACCAGTTGGACTATGCCCGCCAAACGCGCAGAGGCGGATCGACGATCCCGGTGGGGGAGGTCGACTTCTCCCTCCTTACTGATGGCCTGGAGGCCGAGCGCGAGCAGGGCATCACGATCGATGTCGCGTACCGGCACATGTACCTGCCGAGCGGGCGCCGGGTGATCATCGCCGATGCTCCTGGACACGAGCAGTACACCCGCAATATGGCTGTTGCGGCATCCAACGCTGACGTGGCGGTCCTCCTGGTCGATGCGGCTCGTGGCGTGCGCCCTCAGACGTTCCGACATCTGACCGTGTGCGCGCTGATGGGCGTCACTACGATCATGATCGCGATCAACAAGATGGACCTTGTCGGCTACGAGCACGCGACCTTCGAGGAACTCTCGGGGCAGGTGAAGGCGGCGGCTGCACGTCTGGGCATCAACGAGGTCATGACGATCCCTGTGAGCGCTGTAGCAGGGGACAACGTCACCTCGCCAACCACGCACATGGCCTGGTGGCGCGGCCCCTCGCTCCTGAGTGCTCTGCAGGACTGGACCCCGCCCGAGAGCGACTCGACTCATCCCTTCCGTCTGCCCGTGCAGTTTGTCTCGCGCGCAGACGGCAACTTCCGCGGCTACGCGGGCACCGTGGCCGCGGGCGTCGTGCGGCCGGGTGACAAGGTTGTCGTGGCCGATTCGGGTCAGACGGCAACGGTTGCGCGCATCGTCGGCTTCCATGGCGACATGGCTGAAGCGGCGACCGGCGACGCCGTGACCGTCACGCTTGATCGCGAGGTGGACGTCACCCGCGGTGACCTGATCGCTGCCGATGGCACGACCGAGTCAGGAGAGACGGCGTGGCCGCAGCCCGCGGACCGCTTTGCCGCCGATGTCGTGTGGGTAGGCGAGGAAGCGCTCATGCACGGTCGCTCCTACCTCCTCGCTGTCGGCCCTCGCACGGTGCCGGCAACGGTGACGGTTGTTCGTCATCGCCTTGACGTGGTGTCCGGGCAGAAATTGGCCGCGCGCGTGCTTGATATGAACGACATCGGGCGCATCGAGATTGCCACCGACACGCCCATCCCCATGGACATGTACGCCCAGTGCCGTGACACGGGCGGCTTCCTCCTCATCGACCGAGTCACCGCGGACACCGTGGCAGCGGGGATGGTGACACATGCCCTGCGTCGTTCGCTCAACGTGGTTCCGCACTCCTACGAGGTCGACCGGGAGGCCCGCGCCCGGCTCAAGCATCAGACCCCGCGAGTGGTGTGGCTGACCGGACTGTCGGGGTCGGGCAAGTCGACCGTCGCCGATGCTCTCGAGCGCCGGCTCTATGCGCTGGGTATGCACACCTTCGTGCTCGACGGCGACAACGTCCGCACCGGCATCAACAAGGACCTCGGCTTCACGCCTGAGGATCGCGCGGAGAACGTGCGGCGCGTCGCGGAGGCGGCGAAGCTCATGTTGGAGGCCGGCCTCATCGTCGTCGTGGCTCTCATCTCGCCTTTCCGCGCTGATCGTCGGGCAGCCCGCGAGATCTTCGGAGAGGGTGATTTCCTCGAGGTCTTCGTGGATACCCCCGTCGAGATGTGCGCGACGCGCGACCCCAAGGGACTCTATGCCAAGGCGCAGTCGGGCACGCTTCCCAACATGACCGGAATCGGCCAGGAGTACGAGGCACCGGAGAACCCCGACGTCCACCTCGATGGCACAGCGTCGGTCGATGACAACGTCGAGTCGCTCGTCCGGCTTCTCGTGGGCGACTAGATGTCTGCGCCCAACAATCCGTACGATCCCGTGGCCGTGTCCTCTCTCGAGCCGGCCGCGGTCGAGGCCATGGTCGCAGCAGCCCTCACGTCTATCGCTGCAGCGGGTGACCTCGACGAGTTGAAGGCCGTGCGCCTGGCGCATGCCGGTGATCGGTCGCCGCTGGCCCTAGCCAATCGCGAGATCGGAGCCCTCCCGCCCGCAGCCAAGGCCGAGGCCGGCAAACGCGTGGGCAGCGCACGGGCAGCGGTGCGCGAAGCCCTCGACCAACGCCTGGGCGAACTCGAGGCGGAGCGCGACGCCCGTGTGCTGGTCGAGGAATCCGTCGATGTCACGATGCCGACCGACCGCATGTCTCGAGGCGGTCGCCATCCGCTGACGACGCTGATGGAGCGCATGGCGGAGGTGTTCATCGCCATGGGCTACGAGGTGGCCGAGGGGCCAGAAGCCGAGGCGGAGTGGTTCAACTTCGACGCGCTCAACGTCCCCCCGGACCACCCCGCGCGCACGATGCAGGACACGTTCTTCGTGGGCAGTGAGCACAGCGGAGTGGTCATGCGCACCCAGACTTCCCCGATCCAACTTCGCGCGATGCTCGAGCGCGATCTGCCGATCTACGTGGTCGCACCCGGGCGCGTGTTCCGCACCGATGAGCTCGATGCCACCCACACGCCTGTCTTCCACCAGATCGAGGGCCTGGCCATCGACGAGGGCATCACCATGGCGGACCTCAAGGGCACGCTCGAGCACCTCGCGGCGGCAATGTTCGGCGAGGGCGTCCAGATCCGCCTGCGTCCGTCCTACTTCCCCTTCACCGAGCCGAGCGCCGAGCTGGACCTGCAGTGCTTCGTCTGCCGCGGAGCCTCCGTCGGCAACCCGGATGCACCGTGTCGCACCTGCTCGAGCGAGGGATGGATCGAGTGGGGCGGCTGCGGCATGGTCAATCCGCGCGTCCTTCGGGCCGCCGGTATCGACACCGACCGCTACTCCGGATTCGCCTTCGGCATGGGAGTTGAACGCACCCTGATGTTCCGTCACGGCGTCACCGACATGCGCGACATGGTCGAGGGTGATGTTCGCTTCACCCGTGCCTTCGGGCTGGAGGTCTGATGCGCGTCCCCATGGAGTGGCTGCGCGAGATGGTGAACCTCCCGCCCAGCATCGACGCGCGGGCTGTCGCCGAGCGCCTCATCGCCGCTGGACTCGAGGTGGAGTCCGTGGAGGTTGCCGGCGGCGATCTCACGGGACCGCTCGTCGTCGGTCGGGTCGAGTCGATCGAGGAACTCACCGAATTCAAGAAGCCGATCCGCTGGTGCCAGGTCGATGTCGGCCCGGCGCACGGGGGAGTGCGCGGGATCGTCTGCGGTGCTCGCAACTTTGCCGAGGGCGATCTCGTTGCTGTCGCGCTGCCGGGTGCGGTCCTTCCCGGTGGTTTTGCGATCTCGGCGCGAGAGACCTACGGCCATGTGTCGGACGGCATGATCTGCTCGCAGCGCGAGGTCGGCCTGGGAGACGAGCACGACGGGATCATGGTGCTCGCCTCCGGGTCGATCGGCGATGACGCCGCCGCACTGCTCGGGTTGGGCGAGGAGACGCTCGACATCGCGGTGACGCCCGACCGCGGCTATGCGCTCTCGATCCGCGGCGTGGCCCGCGAGGTGGCTATCGCCTTCGGCCTGCCCTTCGACGACCCTGGCCAACGGCTTGTCGAGTTGCCCGCGCCGGCGCCCGACATGGCGCCCTGGCCGTGCGAGGTCGATGACCCCAGCATGTGTCAGCTCTTCACCCTCAGGCGCATCGTCGGATTCGATCCGTCGGCCCCGACACCGGAGTGGATGAGTCGGCGTCTCATCGCCGCAGGGATGCGCCCGGTGTCGCTTGCGGTCGATGTCACCAACTACGTCATGCTCGAGCTCGGCCAGCCGCTGCACGCCTTCGATGCGGCGAAGTTGCACGGCCCGATCCGCGCCGGGCGCGCCGAGGCGGGAGAGCAACTCGAGACGCTCGACCACGTCGTGCGCGCTCTTGACGCCGATGACGTCGTCATCCGAGACGACTCCGGCGTCATCGGGCTCGCGGGCACGATGGGCGGGTTGCATTCCGAGATCGACAACGACTCCTCCGACATCGCATTGGAGGCCGCGCGCTTCGTCCCGGAGCCGGTGGCACGCACCGCGCGCCGGCATCGTCTGAGTTCGGAAGCATCCCGGCGCTTCGAGCGCGGGGTCGATCGGGTGCTCGCGCCCTATGCCTCGGCGCGTGCGGCGCAACTGCTGCTCGAGTACGGAGGAGGGACGTACGCGGGGATGACCGCGTGGGAGTCCCCCTACGACGCCACGGTCATCACCATGGACTCCACGCTTCCCGAGAGCACGGCCGGCATGCCCATCGGTCGGGAGACCGTCATCGAGCGCCTCGCGCAGGTGGGCTGCGAAGTCGAGGGCGTCGACCGGCTCTCCGTGGCCGTGCCCTCGTGGCGACCGGACCTCACCGATCCGGCGGATCTGGTGGAGGAGGTCGTCCGCCTCATCGGATACGACGCGATCCCGGCCCGGCTACCCCAGGCGCCAGCAGGATTCGGGCTCACGCGTGAGCAGCGGCTTCGACGCCGCGCGGGCATCTCGCTGGGAGCGGCCGGGATCGTCGACGTGCTCACCTATCCGTTCATGGGCGAGCAGGATCTCGATGCCCTCCTGTTCGACGTCGATGACCCCAGGCGACGGGCGCCGCGTCTGGCCAATCCGCTGTCCGAGGAGCAGCCGCTGCTGCGCACGACGCTCCTGCCCGGCCTGATGACCGCCGTCCGACGCAACCTCTCGCGCGGCATGGATGACGTCGCGATCGGCGAGATCGGCCGCGTCTTCGTCCGCGCATCGCACCAGGAGGCCGGTGGGGTCGCGGCTCCGCCGCGCCCGCAAGTCACCGGTCGTCCGAGCGACGAAGAACTCGCGGCACTCGAGGCCCTCTTGCCTGACCAGCCCCATCACGTCGCCGTGGTGTTGACCGGGGACCGGGAGCCTGCCGGCTGGTGGGGTGGTGCCCGGGCCGTCTCGTGGGCCGATGCGGTGGAGATTGCTCGGATGATCGCTGCATCCTTGGGCGCGGCACTCGACGTGAGCCAGGGGACGGATGGTCCGTTCCATCCGGGGCGTACCGCCGTGCTCGAGGTCGGCGGTCGCGCCGTCGGCTACGCCGGTGAGCTCCATCCGCGTGTGATCGCGGCGTACTCCCTGCCGCCTCGCACCTGCGCTCTCGAAATCGACTTGGATGCCCTCATCGCCGCGGCCGACGCGGTCGCCCCGGCTCCGGATGTCACCACGCAGCCCGTGGCCAAGGAGGACGTGGCCCTGGTCGTCGCCGACTCGGTGCCCGTCGCCGACGTCGCGGATGCCCTGCGCGCGGGAGCAGGGGAGCTCTGCGAGGACGTTCGGCTCTTCGATGTCTATGTCGGTCCCCAGGTGCCGGAGGGTCATCGGTCCCTGGCATTCGCCCTGCGTTTCCGCGCACCTGACCGCACGCTGTCCGCCGAGGACATCGCGGGCGCGCGCCAGGCGGGCATCGCCGAGGCCGAGCGGCGGCACGGCGCGGTGCTTCGCGGCGGCTGAGGGCACCCCGCAGGCCACGCACCGCACAGCGCCACAGCCCCGACCATCCCGCCCCACCCGTCCCAGGCACTATGCGTGTATGCGTATACTTTCGGCATGTCCATGACCGCCGCGGTGGCCGGCGCTTCCGGCTATGCCGGAGGCGAGCTCCTGCGTCTGCTCCTGGGCCACCCCGAGTTGGAGATCGGCGTGGTCGCAGCGGGGAGCAAGGCCGGCAGGCGCCTGGGGGAGGTCCATCCCGCGTTGCCGGCACTTGCCGACCGCCAGCTCGTGGCCGCCGATCCAGATGCCCTGTCCGGTGCTGACGTCGTGTTCCTGGCCCTGCCCCACGGCGAATCCGCGGCCATCGCGCGCGCTCTGCCCAGTGATCAACTCATCGTCGATCTGGGCGCGGACTTCCGCCTCGGCGATGAGTCGGCGTGGCATGCGTTCTACAACGACTCCTACGCCGGGCACTGGGTCTACGGCCTGCCCGAACTTCCGGGGGCACGTGCGCAGATCGCGGAGTCCACTCATGTGGCAAATCCCGGGTGCTATCCCACCGCCGTCGCCGTGGCGCTCGCACCCGTGCTCGCCGAGGGCTTGATCGACACGCGGGTGAGCGTCGTCGCAGCCTCGGGCACCTCCGGGGCTGGCCGCTCGCCGAGTGAAACCCTGCTGGCATCGCAGGTGATGGGCTCCATGTCCGCCTACAAGGTCGGCGGGGTGCACCAGCACACGCCGGAGATGGAGCAGAGCCTGTCGCATGCGGCAGGAGCCTCCGTCCTGGTGTCCTTCACACCGCTGCTGGCGCCCATGCCGCGCGGCATCCTCGCGACGTGCTCGGCGGACCTGTCCGACGGTGTCACGGCCGACGATCTCCAGGAGTGCCTGCACGCCGCCTACGCCCACGAGCCATTCGTCCATGTGCTGCCCCCCGGGCAGTGGCCCCAGACCTCGTCAACCCTGGGTGGCAACGCCGTGCACGTGCAGGCGACCGCGGATCCGCGCACCGGGCGTGCGGTGGTCATGGCCGCCCTCGACAACCTCGTCAAGGGTGCCGCCGGGCAAGCACTGCAGAACGCCAACCTCATGCTCGGCCTCGATGAGCAGGCGGGTCTCACAGCGTCGGGAGTCGCACCATGAGCGTCACCACCCCCCAGGGCTTCCGGGCCGCGGGCGTCACCGCCGGTCTCAAGGCGAGCGGCCGGCCGGACGTTGCACTCGTCGTGAACGACGGTCCGCTGCAGTCTGCAGCAGCGGTCTTCACCTCGAACCGCTTTCCGGCCGCCCCGGTGCTGTGGACGCGCCAGGTGCTCGCTGACGGTGAGCTCCATGCCGTGATCCTCAACTCCGGGGGCGCCAATGCGTGCACCGGTCCCGATGGCTTCGCTGACACCCACCGCACGGCCGAGCACGTGGCCGCAGTGCTCAGTGGGCAGGGGAGTGACGTCGGAGCCGGTGAGATCGCCGTGTGCTCGACGGGTCTCATCGGTGAGCGACTGCCCATGGACGTGCTGCTCGCAGGCGTCGATGCGGCAGCAGCGGCACTGGGCGTCGATGGTGGTCCGGACGCTGCTGTCGCCATCATGACGACCGACACCGTTCCCAAGGTGGCCGTCGCCCAGGGCAACGGCTACACGGTGGGAGGGATGGCGAAAGGCGCCGGCATGCTCGCTCCGGGGCTGGCGACCATGCTCGTCGTCATCACGACTGACGCGGTCGCGCATCCGGATACTCTCCAGGAGGCGCTTGCTGCCGCGACGCGCGTGACCTTCGACCGCATCGACTCCGATGGCTGCATGTCCACCAACGACACTGTCATTGCGATGGCGAGCGGTGCTGCGATGCGACAACCGTCTGCCACCGACCTCACCCATGCGATCACCGCCGTCTGTGGCGATCTTGCGCTCCAGCTCATCGGCGATGCAGAGGGCGCGAGCAAGGACATCGCGATCACCGTGACCCACGCGGCGAGCGAGGATGACGCGGTCGAGGTCGCCCGCGCCGTCGCGCGCAGCAATCTGCTGAAGTGCGCGATCCATGGGGAGGACCCCAATTGGGGCCGCGTGCTTTCGGCTATCGGCACGACCGATGCGGCCTTCGATTCCGACCGGGTCGATGTAGCCATCAATGGCGTCTGGATCTGTCGCGGCGGTGCTGCGGGTGACTCGCGTGACCTCGTGGACATGTCCGGCCGGACGGTGCGGATTGGGATCGATCTGGGTGCCGGGATGGAGCAGGCGACGGTGTGGACCAACGACCTGACCGCCGATTACGTCCACGAGAATTCGGCGTACTCCACATGAGCGCCCAGGAGAAGGCATCTGTCCTGGCCGAGGCGCTGCCGTGGCTCGAGCGCTTCCGCGGAGCGACGGTCGTCGTCAAGTACGGCGGCAACGCCATGACCGACGACGCACTGAAGCGCTCCTTCGCGGAGGACATCGTCTTCCTTCGACTCGCGGGGCTGCGTCCTGTGGTTGTGCACGGCGGTGGTCCGCAGATCTCCGCCATGCTTGACAGAGTCGGCATCGCCAGTGAATTTCGCGGCGGACTGCGCGTGACGACTCCCGAGGCGATGGAGGTCGTGCGCATGGTCCTCACCGGTCAAGTGCAGCGCGACATCGTCACGCTCATCAACGCGCATGGACCCTTTGCGGTCGGGCTCTCGGGGGAGGATGCTCACCTGTTCCGCGCGGAACGCCGAGGCGTGGTGGTCGAGGGTGTCGAGGTCGACCTCGGCCTCGTCGGCGATGTGGTCGAGGTGCGCCCGGATTTCGTCACCGCACTCCTTGACGAGGGCCGTATCCCCGTCGTGTCGACGGTCGCCCCCGATGAGGCGGGCGTGGCCCACAACGTCAATGCCGACACTGCCGCCGCGGCCCTGGCTGTGGCGTTGGGTGCGGAGAAGCTCGTCGTGCTGACCGATGTGCCCGGCCTCTGCGCGGATTGGCCGGCGAGCACCGACGTGATCCCGGAGATACGGGCCTCGGCTTTGGCGTCGATGCTGCCCTCGCTCGAGTCGGGCATGGCGCCGAAGATGGAGGCTTGCCTGCGCGCTGTGGAGGGCGGCGTGCCACGCGCCCACGTCATTGACGGGCGGGTGCCGCACGGTCTCCTCGTCGAGGTGTTCACCGACACCGGTGTCGGCACGATGGTGCTTCCGGACGAGGCCCGATCATGACCACGTCCTCCGTGTCGGTGACTCAGGATCTGCAGCGGCGCTGGCAGGCGTCGCTGATGGACAACTACGGCACACCGACCATCGCACTCGTGCGCGGCGCAGGTGCGCGGGTGTGGGATGCCGATGGGCGTGACTACGTCGATCTGCTTGCGGGGATCGCCGTCAATGCACTCGGTCATGCGCATCCGCGCGTCATCGAGGCCGTGACGGAGCAGATCTCGACGCTCGGCCACACGAGCAACCTCGCGATGACCGCGCCACCCATCGCCCTCGCGGAGCGGCTGCTCGACCTGCTGGATCCGGCGGGCACCCGCGGTGGACGCGTCTTCTTCTGCAACTCCGGTGCGGAGGCCAACGAGGCCGCCTTCAAACTCGCTCGTCGCACGGGCCGCAGCAGGGTCGTCGTCGCCGAGCGTTCGTTTCACGGTCGCACCATGGGTGCACTTGCGCTCACGGCCCAGCCGGCCAAGCAGGACCCCTTCCGTCCGCTGCCCGGCGACGTCGTCGCCGTGCCGTTTGGTGATGCGGCCGCCCTGGCGGCGGCGGTCGACGCCGACACCGCGGCCGTGTTCCTCGAGCCCATCCAGGGCGAAGGTGGAGTCATCCCCGCGCCGTCCGGCTACCTGCGTGCCGCGCGCGATGCGTGCGATGCCCACGGGGCCCTTCTCGTCTTCGACGAGGTGCAGACCGGCATCGGACGCACCGGATCGTGGTTCGCGCACCAGGCGATGGACAACGGCGTCGCTCCAGATGTCATCACGCTGGCTAAGGGCCTCGGTGGTGGCCTGCCCATCGGTGCCATGGTGGCCTTCGGTGAGGCGGCCTCGCTGCTCGGCCCCGGCAGTCACGGCTCGACGTTCGGCGGCAACCCCGTGAGTTGCGCGGCGGCCCTCGCGGTGCTCGATGCCATCGAGTCGGCGGGCCTCCTCGCTCGTGTCGGCGAGGTGAGCGAACGCCTCACGGGAATCGTGTCCGCCTCGAGCATCGTCGATCACGTGCGCGGCAGCGGGCTCCTGATCGGAGTTGTCCTGTCGCAGCCGGTCGCAGCTGATCTCGAAGCGGCGGCGCGGGCACACGGCCTCATCGTCAATGCGATCGGCGCCGATGTCATCCGGCTTGCCCCACCCCTGGTCATCACTGACGACGACCTCGATGAGGTCGAGCGCCGCTGGACCGCAGCCGTGGGGGATGTGTCGTGACGGCGCCCCGGACCCAGGCAGCTCGCCGCACGCTGATCGTCGAGGTGCTCGAGCGGGAGTCCATCCACTCCCAGGAGGAACTGCGCGCGGCGTTAGCCGGACACGGCTTTGACGTGACGCAGGCGACCCTGTCCCGGGATCTGGTCGACCTGGGCGCGACGAAGGTCGCTCAGGGTGACGGTCGCAGTGTCTACGCGCTGCCTGAGGAGGTTCCCGCCGATCGCGCTGAGTCCTCTTCGGATACCGCGCCCTCCAGCAGGCTGGCACGCGCCCTGCATGAGTTGGCCGTGTCCGTGGACCACTCGCTCAACATCGTGATCGTGCGCACTCCACCGGGGGGTGCGCAGTACTTGGCCTCCGCCTTCGACGGTGCCCACTGGGGGGCGATCTTGGGCACCGTCGCTGGGGATGACACCGTGCTCATCGTGACGCGCGGAGTACAGGAAGGCGCCGAGGTGGCCGGGAATGTCCTGGCCATGGCCGAAGGACGAGCGGGAGGTGCGCAGCGGTGACCGAGCCGACGCGACTGTGGGGCGGCAGATTCGCCTCGGGACCGGCCGACGCGATGGCGGCCCTGAGTGCCTCTGTCCACTTCGACTGGCGGTTGGCGCCGTACGACATTCGGCAGACAGCCGCGCATGCGCGGATCCTTCATCGCGCGGGCCTGCTGGCCGACTCCGAGCTCTCTGACGTTCTCGCAGCCCTGGATCAGTTGGCGGTCGACGTCACCAATGGTTCCTTCATTCCTGGGCCAGATGACGAGGATGTTCACACGGCGATTGAGCGCGGGTTGCTCGAGCGGCTCGGCTCGCTCGGCGGCAAGCTGCGTGCTGGGCGCAGTCGCAACGATCAGGTCGCCACGGACTTTCGCCTCTACTTGCGCGACCAGGCGCGCGCGATCGCCATCGAGATCATCGGGCTGCAAGAGGCCCTTCTTGGCCAAGCCGTGACCCACGTGGACACCATCGCTCCAGGATTCACGCATCTCCAGCACGCCCAGCCCGTGTCATTCGGGCACGAGCTTGCCAAGCATGTCCACGCACTCGCGCGCGACATCGACCGACTCCGCGACTGGGATGTTCGCGCTGCGTTGTCGCCGCTGGGTGCCGGTGCCCTTGCCGGATCGTCGCTGGGCCTTGACCCGCAGGCGGTTGCCCAGGACTTGGGATTCCGCGCTGCCCTGGCCAACTCCATTGACGCCGTGAGCGACCGCGACTGGGTGGCCGAGTTCCTCTTCGTTGCGGCAATGATCGGGGTACACCTGTCCCGCATCGGGGAGGAGGTCGTCCTCTGGACGTCGCGTGAGTTCGGCTGGGCCACCTTGGATGACGCCTGGTCGACCGGTTCGTCGATCATGCCGCAGAAGAAGAATCCGGACGTGGCCGAACTCATCCGAGGCAAGTCCGGCCGGCTCATCGGCGACCTGACCGGGCTGCTCGCCACGCTCAAGGGGATGCCTTTCGCCTACAACCGAGATCTCCAGGAAGACAAGGAGCCGGTCTTCGATGCGGTCGACCAACTCCTTCTCGTACTGCCGGCGGTCACCGGGATGATCGCCACCCTGTCATTCGACACAGTGCGGATCTCGATGTCTGCGCCCCAGGGATTCGCCCTCGCCACGGACATCGCGGAGTGGCTTGTTCGGCGTGGGGTCCCGTTCCGAGACGCCCACGAAATCGCGGGCGCATGCGTGCGCGAGGCGGAGAGCCGGGGCGTGGAGCTGTGGGACCTTGACGACGATGCACTCTCCTCGATCAGCACGGCACTTTCGCCTGATGTGCGCGAGGTCCTGTCTCTCGAAGGCTCCGTGTCGTCACGGTCTTCCTTCGGCGGCACCGCACCTGCCAGGGTGCGGGAGCAGCTCGACGAGGTACGCCATGTCATGGCCGCCGACGCTGAATGGGCGCGTGCGCATTCCTGAGTCTCTCCGCCCGGGGGGCCGAGGGTGGGGCATAGGTGCTGCGGTCCTGGCCATCCTCATCGGCGTTGTCTCGCTCCTGCCGCCTCGAGGCACCCCCGGGGTGGAGATCGCGGACCTTGGCGAGGTGCTGGCGACCATCGGTCACGCCCTCGCATACGCCCTGCTCGGGGCCTTCGCCGTGGGTGCCCAGATTCGCCCGCGCCTAGGGACCACTCTCGCGATCGTCATCGGCTACGGCATCGTGCTGGAGATCCTTCAAGGCGTCATGGGTCTGCGCTCCTTCCAGGTGGGCGATATCGCGGCCAATGCCCTCGGAGCCGTCACGGGGGCCGTCGTCATGCTGCGGGTCCGCCGCACGGAGGTCTGAGCCGGTTGTCCTCGCGTGCCGGCCCGGCCCGGGGGGCGGTCAAGCCACCCGTGTCGGGCAGCCCCGCCCGCTCCCGACACATCGGGGGGAGTGCGCGTGGGCGGGCGGCGCACCTCGTCAAGGACACTGATGCCGTGATGCAGGCGACGACGCGGGCTCCGCGGTGGATGAGCGAGCCCGTCGCCGCGATCGCTCCGCGATTCCTCGGCTCGGTGCTGCGCTCGAACCTGGGCGGCGAGATCGTGGCGGTGCGCATCACCGAAGTGGAGGCGTACGCGGGAGAGGGAGAGGATCCCGGCTCCCACGCGTTCCGGGGCCGTGGCAAGCGCAATGCCACGATGTTCGGCCCACCTGGGCGCGCCTACATCTACTTCACCTATGGCATGCACTGGTGCAGCAATGTGGTCACGGGCCCGGAGGGCTCTGCGTCGGCAGTGCTCCTGCGTGCCGGCGAGGTGATCGAGGGCGTCGAGGCTGCCCGCGAACGACGGCCGTCGGCACGGGCGGATCGCGACCTCGCCCGCGGACCTGCGAGGCTCAGCCTGGCCCTCGGGCTCACGGGTGAGTACGACGGGTGCGCCTTGTTCGACCCGGCATCACCGGTGAGTCTGGCCTTGCCGCAGCGGCCACTGGCGGTGCACGCGGTGACGCCCCGCACGGGTGTCGGGGGAGCCGGCGCCGCCACGGCCTGGCGATTCATCTGTGATCATCCGACCGTGAGCCCTTATCGCGCCGCCGCACGCCGTCGGCCAACGAGATCTCCATGAGGTCCCCGATGGCCACCCTGCTCCCCACGCTGAGGTCCCCTGGCCGCCTACGGGCGGAACAGTGACATGCGGGAGGATGCATGCTCGTGAGCGCACTCATCGATGACCTGCAGTGGCGTGGACTCATCGCACAGAGCACCGATCTGGATGCCCTGCGCACCGAGCTCGATGCCGGACCGCTCACCTACTACATCGGATTCGATCCCACTGCGCCGAGCCTGCACCTGGGCAACCTCCTGCAGATCCAGACGATGCGTCGCTTCCAAGCCGATGGCCATCGGCCCCTCGCTCTCGTCGGCGGCGCGACGGGTCTCATCGGCGATCCGAAGATGACGGGGGAGCGCACTCTCAACCCTGTCGAGACCGTGGAGCAATGGGTGGATCGCCTGCGCGCAGAGCTCTCGCGATTCTTCGACTTCGATGGCCCTGCGGCGGCGCGTTTGGTGAATAACTACGACTGGACAAAGGACGTCGACGTCATCTCCTTCATGCGCGATATCGGTAAGCACTTCAGCGTCAATCGCATGCTCGATCGCGAAGCGGTGTCCGCGCGCCTTG
>JBMTDJ010000006.1:0-52330 GCA_049431945.1 Candidatus Nanopelagicales bacterium
CGAGCGGGCCCATGGGGTAGCCGCAACCGAGCCGCATCGCGGCATCGATGTCCTCCCGCGATGCGTAGTTGGCCTCGTACATCGTCACGGCTTGATTGAGGTAGCCGAACAGGAGGGCATTGGCGATGAATCCAGCCCGATCACCGATGACCACAGGCTCCTTCCCGAGCGACCGCGCCAGCGCCTCGAGATCCTCCACGACATCGGGATCGGTGACCACGGTCGTGACAACTTCGACGAAGGCTTGCACCGGCGCGGGGTTGAAGAAGTGCAGCCCGGCGACACGAGCGGGTCGGCTCGTCGCGACAGCGATATCGGTGACGGACAGCGATGAGGTGTTGGTTGCGAGGATGGCATGGGGCGGCGTGATCTTGTCCAAGCGTCCGAAGAGATCCCGCTTGGCATCGAGGTCCTCGGGGATCGCTTCGACGACCAGGTCGGCGCCCGCGAGTTCCTCAAGGTTGGTGGAGAAGGTGATCCTGCCGAGAATCTCCGCACGCTCCTCCTCCGTGAGCTTGCCGCGCTTCACGGCGCGCTGCGTCGAGCCGTCGATCGACCCGCGTCCGCGCTCGAGTGAGTCGTCCTCGGGCTCGATTGCGATCACCCGATGGCCGTGACGGGCGCACACCTCGGCGATGCCCGCGCCCATAGTGCCCAGGCCGACCACTCCAACAGTCCCGATCTCCATGCGGTGAGTCTCCCATCCCGGTCAGAAGAGCCGTGCGTCTGCGTCGTCGGTGCCACGCAAGGCGGCATAGTCCAGCACCACACACCGGATCCCGCGATCCTCGGCGAGGGTGCGCGCCTGGGGCTTGATCTCCTGCGCTGCGAAGATCCCGCTTACCGGCGCAAGGAGCGGATCGCGATTGAGCAATTCGAGGTAGCGCGTGAGTTGCTCGACTCCGTCGATTTCACCTCGACGCTTGATTTCGACCGCGACCGACGCGCCGGTCGCGTCACGGCACAGCAGGTCGACCGGGCCTATCGCCGTGGGGAACTCACGCCTCACGAGGCGCCAGCCATCCCCGAGCATCTCGACCTGCTCGGCGAGCAATTCCTGCAAGTGCGCCTCGACCCCGTCCTTCACCAGCCCAGGATCGACACCGAGTTCGTGCTCCGAGTCGTGGTGCACGTCGAACAGCCGGATGGTGAGCGTCTCACCGGCCCTGTTGGTCACCACCCAGGTCTGGTGCGCCTCGCCGTCCTCCACCGCCAGCCAGCACGGTGGGCTCATCCAGTTGAGCGGCTTGTAGGACCCTCCGTCGGCATGCACGAGCACGGAGCCGTCGGCCTTGACCATGAGGACACGCACGGCCTCGGGCAGGTGCGCATCGAGGCGGCCCGAGTAGTCCACCGAGCACCGCGCGACGACGAGTCTCATCGCGCCGCCGAGGCGAGTCCCCGAGCGGCACGCACCTCGTCGAGAACTCGCCCCATGATCGCCGTAGCGTCGTAGTCCTTAGGGGTGAACACCGCCGCGACACCTCTCTCGCGCAGGAACTCAGCATCGGCATCGGGGATGATGCCGCCTACGACCACGACGGTGTCGTTCATTCCCGCAGCCCGAAGTCCCGCGACGACGGCGGGCACGAGCTCGCGGTGCGAGCCCGACAGGATCGAGATGCCGACGACATCGACGTCCTCATCGACAGCGGCAGCGACGATCTGCTCTGGAGTGAGTCTGATTCCCTGGTACACGACCTCGAAGCCAGCATCGCGGGCACGCACAGCGATCTGCTCTGCGCCATTGGAGTGGCCGTCGAGTCCGGGCTTGGCTACGAGGAATCGCAGGCGCGTGCCGAGGGCCGCACCTGTCGCCTGCACAGCCTCCCGCACGGCGCTGAGTTCGTCGCTGGCCACCCCTGCGACGATCGACGCGGTCACGCCGGTTGGGGCGCGGTACTCCCCGAAGATCCGTCGGAGAGTGTCGGCCCACTCGCCCGTCGTCACTCCTGCGCGCGCGCAGTCAAGGGACGCGGCCATGAGATTGACGTCGGCCTGCGCATCCGCACGAAGTCGCTCCAGGGCTGCTTGGGCAGCGGACTCATCGCGCTGCGCTCGCCAGGCCCGCACGCTTTCGATCGCCTGGGTCGCCACCTCGGCATCCACCACCTGGATCGCGGCGTCGAGATCGGCGAGCATCGGATTGGGCTCGGTTTCGACATGCCTGTTGACGCCCACGATGACCTGTTCGCCGGACTCCACTCGGGCTCGTCGCTCCGCGTGAGCCTGGACCAACTGAGACTTCATGTAGCCGCTCTCAATCGCCGCCACGGCCCCGCCCATCTCGGCGATGCGTGCCATCTCGTTGCGAGCCTGGCCGACAAGTCGATCGACAAGACCCTCGATGACGTGGGATCCGGCAAAGATGTCGTCGTACTCCAGCAGGTCCGTCTCTTCCGCGAGCACCTGTTGAATACGCAGCGACCACTGCTGGTCCCATGGTCGCGGCAGGCCGAGGGCCTCGTTCCACGCCGGGAGTTGGATCGCCCGGGCGCGGGCATCCTTGGACAACGTGACCGCGAGCATCTCCAGGACGATCCGCTGGACGTTGTTCTCGGGCTGCACCTCGGTGAGGCCGAGCGAATTGACCTGCACCCCATAGCGGAAGCGGCGCTGCTTGGGGTCCGTCACGCCATAGCGCTCAAGGGTGACCTCATCCCAGATCTGGACGAACGCCCGCATCTTCGCCATCTCCTCGATGAACCGCACGCCTGCGTTGACGAAGAACGACATGCGCGCGACGACCTCGCCGAATCGCTCGGCGGGAATCGCCCCGGAGTCACGAACGGAGTCGAGGACCGCAATAGCCGTCGACATCGCGAAGGCGATCTCCTGAACGGGTGTCGCACCGGCCTCCTGCAGGTGATAGCTGCAGATGTTGATCGGGTTCCACTGCGGTGCGTGCTCGACGGTGTGAACGATCATGTCGGTGATGAGCCGCAGCGATGGACCGGGCGGGAAGATGTACGTGCCGCGCGACAGGTACTCCTTGATGATGTCGTTCTGCGTGGTGCCCTGCAGCGCCGACTCGTCAACGCCCTGCTCCTCAGCGGTGACCGCGTAGAGCGCATAGAGCCACATCGCGGTCGCGTTGATGGTCATGGAGGTGTTCATCGTGTCGAGAGGAATGCCCTCGAACAGCAGGCGCATGTCGCCGAGATCGGCGATCGGCACCCCGACCTTTCCGACCTCGCCGGCGGCCATGGGACTGTCGGGGTCGTAGCCGGTCTGGGTGGGCAGGTCGAAGGCCACCGAGAGGCCCGTCTGGCCCTTGACGAGATTGCGGCGGTACAAGGCGTTGGACTCCGCGGGCGACGAGTGCCCAGCGTAGGTCCGCATGATCCAGGGGCGCTCCCGCCGACCGTCCCGATCCATGGCCGCAGCCTACTCGCGGGTAACCCGCGGTGGCGAGGTCGCGCCCGGTGCACCACCATGGGCCCGTGGGCACCAGCTACTCCTATGCCGTGGGGCCGCTCATGGCGTTCGTCTTCCTCGGGGTGCTCATCCTGCTGCTGCGCTGGGCCTTCCGCCGCGGAGTCTCCGTCGTGGCCGCTCCCCCGCGCCAGGGAGCTGCGAGCGACTACGGGCTGCTCGTCCCCGTTGCCACCCCACCGTCGTACGTCGAGGGCGAGATGATCCGACGTTCGCTCGAGGATGCGGGCATCAAGGCGACCCTCGCCCAGACTCTTGACGGACCGCGCGTCATGGTGTGGCCCGGCGACGAAAGCCGTGCCCGAGCCCAGCTCGACGCCCGCTGAGCGTCGACTGACCGCGCTAGCTCACGACGCGTGTGATGTCGGCACCGAGGCGCTGCAGGTCGGCAACGAAGCCGGCGTAGCCACGGTCGATGTGGTGCACCTCGTGCACCGTCGTCTCGCCGTCGGCGACGAGACCGGCGAGCACGAGACCCGCCCCGGCGCGGATGTCGGTGGCCTCCACAGGCGCACCGCTCAACTGGTCCTTGCCTCGGACGAGCGCGTGATGACCCTCGGTCTGCACGTCGGCACCGAGGCGCACGAGTTCGTGGACGAATCGGAAGCGAGCCTCGAAGAGATTCTCCGTGACCAGGGCCGCGCCGTCGGCGATCGCGTTGAGCGCGATGAACTGCGGCTGCAGGTCCGTCGGGAAGCCGGGATAGGGAAGCGTGACGATATCGACAGCGGTCGGCCGCCGATCCATGGTGACCCTGAAGCCGTCATCGAGCACGCTCACCTCGGCCCCAGCCGTGGTGAGCTTGTCGAGAGCGATGTCGAGGTGGCCGGCGTGAGCGTTGCGCACGGTGACATCGCCCCGCGTCATGGCTGCCGCGACAGCCCAGGTGCCCGACACGATGCGATCCGGCACGGTGGCGTGCTCCACGGGCTTGAGGGACTCGACACCTTGCACCTCGAGGGTCGACGAGCCGATGCCGTCGATGACGGCACCCATCTCCGTGAGCATCGTGCAGATGTCCACGATCTCCGGTTCGCGGGCAGCGTTGTCGATCACAGTGCGACCGCTCGCCGTCACCGCCGCCATGAGGAGCGTCTCCGTCGCCCCCACGCTGGGGAAGTCGAGCCAGATGGTCGCACCATGCAGGCCGGCCGAGGCCTGCGCGATGAGGTAGCCATGCTCACTGGTGACCTCGGCGCCCATGCGCTGCAGCCCGCCGATGTGCATGTCCAGGCCACGCGAGCCGATGTTGTCACCGCCCGGCAGGGCGACGTCGACGACTCCGCAGCGGGCCAGCAGCGGGCCGAGGACCGTGATCGACGCGCGCATGCGCCGGACGAGGTCGTAGTCCGCGCGATGCTCGAGCGCCTCGGGAACGTCGATGACCACCGTGCCCTCAGCCGCGTCGTGATCGACGGTGCAGCCGAGACGGCGCAGGAGTTCGGCCATGATCTCGACGTCGAGGATGTCCGGAGCCTCGGTCAAGGTCGAGCGCCCGGGCGCCAGGAGTGCCGCAGCCATGAGTTTGAGCACGCTGTTCTTGGCGCCGGTGACCCTCACCTCGCCGCTCAGCCGAGCGCCGCCGACGACGCGCAGGACCTCCACGGCCCCATGCTAGGGCCGAGGGCTCGGGCGGCCGCGCCACCTCGCGCCGGGATGCAGCGCTCCCCGTCGACCACATGGCTGCGGGCAGCGCTCCCCGTCGACCACATGGCTGCTGGCAGCGCTCCCCGTCGACCATGTGGCTGCCATTCGGTCGACGGCACCGACCCCACTGGGCCCGAGGACTCCGGCGGCCGCGCCACCTCGCGGTCCCTCCAGGCGTCCCCTAGGGTCGAGTCATGGTCAACCTCACGCGCATCTACACCCGCACGGGCGATGACGGCTCCACCTCGCTGGGTGACATGTCGCGCACGACCAAGACCGATCTGCGCCTGGAGGCCTACGCCGACGTCGACGAGGGCAACTCCTGCATCGGCGTCGCCGTTGCCTCAGGCGGGCTCAACGCGGACATCGTCGAACTCCTCACCGGCGTGCAGAACGACCTCTTCGACGTGGGCGCCGATCTGTGCACCCCGATCGTGCCCAACCCGGAGTATCCGCCCCTGCGCATCACCCCGGAGTACGTCGAGCGCCTGGAGAAGGCGTGCGACGACTACAACTCACGCCTTGAGCCACTGCGGTCCTTCATCCTGCCCGGGGGCACCCTCGGAGCCGCCCAGTTGCACGTCGCGCGCACCGTCATCCGACGCGCCGAGCGCGCCACGTGGAGGGCTATCGAGGAGTACGGCGAGTCGATCAACCCGCTCACCGCGCTCTACCTCAATCGTCTGTCGGACCTGCTCTTCATCCTCGCCCGCTGCGCCAATCTCGGCATCGGCGGCGATGTCCTCTGGCAGCCCGGCGGCGGCCGCTCCGACTCCTGAGCTGCCCATAGCTGGGCGCCGCACCGGCTAGCGAGCGTTTCCTACGCCAAGGAGTCTCGTGTGCTCATACGACGACCGAGCTTGCTAGCGACTGCCGACGGCGACCGCGAGGCGCGTCTCGGCGCGCTTGGCGGCCTGGGCCTCCGGGTCGTCCTCGCCACTCGCTGCAGCCTTAGCGCGCTCGAGGGCAGCCTTGGCGCGCTCGACATCGATCTCCTCCGCCAGCTCCGCGGTCTCGGCGATGACGTTGACCTGGTCGGAGTCGACGGAGAAGAACCCGCCGTGTACGGCGACGAGGACCTTGGTGCCGTCGGTCGTCTCGATGCGCAGGGGTGCATCGAGCAGGAGAGCGAGCACCGGCGAGTGGCCGGGCAGGATGCCGATCTCCCCGTCGGGGGTCTTGGCGACGATGCTCTTGGCCGTGCCCTGCCAGATGGCGCGCTCAGCCGACACGAGGGCGACCTTGAGCTCAGCCACGATCAGGACTCCTTGGCGAGCTGCGCCGCCTTGGCCTCGACATCCTCGATGCCGCCGCACATGAAGAACGCCTGCTCGGGGATGTGGTCGTACTGGCCGTCGCAGAGCGCCCTGAACGACGCGATCGTCTCCTCGACCGGCACGAAGGACCCGGGCTGGCCGGTGAAGGCCTCGGCGACGAACATGTTCTGCGACAGGAAGCGCTGGATGCGGCGCGCGCGGTTGACGATGATCTTGTCTTCCTCGGAGAGCTCATCCATGCCGAGGATGGCAATGATGTCCTGCAGGTCCTTGTAGCGCTGCAGGATCTCCTTGACGCGCGCGGCGACGGCGTAGTGCTCCTCGCCGACGTAGCGCGGGTCGAGGATGCGCGAGGTCGAGTCGAGCGGATCGACGGCCGGGTAGATGCCGAGCTCGGAGATCGGACGCGAGAGCACCGTCGTGGCGTCGAGGTGCGCGAACGTCGTCGCGGGCGCGGGGTCGGTCAGGTCGTCAGCGGGGACGTAGATCGCCTGCAGCGAGGTGATCGAGTGACCGCGGGTCGAGGTGATGCGCTCTTGGAGCATGCCCATCTCGTCGGCGAGGGTGGGCTGGTAGCCCACGGCCGAGGGCATGCGGCCGAGCAGCGTAGAGACCTCGGAGCCGGCCTGCGTGAAGCGGAAGATGTTGTCGATGAACAGCAGCACGTCCTGCTTCTCGACGTCGCGGAAGTACTCCGCCATGGTGAGTGCGGTGAGAGCGACGCGCAGGCGGGTGCCCGGCGGCTCGTCCATCTGGCCGAAGACCAGGGCGGTCTTGTCGATGACACCCGACTCGGTCATCTCCAGGAAGAGGTCGTTGCCCTCACGGGTGCGCTCGCCGACGCCGGCGAAGACCGAAACACCACCGAAGTTCTCAGCGACGCGGTAGATCATCTCCTGGATGAGGACGGTCTTGCCCACGCCCGCTCCCCCGAAGAGCCCGATCTTGCCGCCCTTGACGTAGGGGGTGAGCAGGTCGATGACCTTGATGCCCGTGGCGAAGACCTCGGTCTTGGACTCGAGCTGGTCGAAGGCGGGAGCGGCCCGGTGGATGCCCCAGCGCTCCTTGATGTCCAGGGTCGACTTGTCGACGTCGAGGGGCTCGCCGAGGGTGTTCCACACGTGGCCCTTGGTGATCTCGCCGACGGGGACGGAGATCGGCGCACCGGTGTCCTGCACGGCAGCACCGCGGACCAGGCCGTCGGTCGGCTGCATCGAGATCGCGCGCACCATGTTGTCGCCGATGTGCTGGGCGACCTCGAGGGTGAGCATGCGGGTGCCTCCACCCTCCTCGCCCTGGTCGAAGGAGACGTCGACGGTGAGCGCGTTGAACAGCTCCGGCATCGCCTCGACGGGGAACTCCACGTCGACGACGGGTCCGGTGACTCGGGCGACGCGGCCGACACCGGGTGCCTTCGCGTGGGCGCTCGCCTGATCCATCGTGGCGGTCATGTCGATCCTCTTTCCTTCGGTTGGTGCGGGGCCTTCGGTTGGTGCGGTTGTGGTCTAGGCGGAGGCCAGCGCGTCGGCGCCGCCGACGATCTCGCTGATCTCCTGGGTGATCTCGGCCTGGCGGGCCGCGTTGGCCTGGCGGGTGAGGGAGCGGATGAGCTCCTCGGCGTTGTCGGTCGCGGACTTCATCGCGCGCCGGCGGGCCGCGTGCTCCGAGGCCGCCGACATGAGCAGCGCGGTGTAGACGGCGTGATCGATGTAGCGCGGCAGGAGTGCGTCAAGAACCGTGTCGGCGCCCGGCTCGAACTCGTAGAGCGGGAAGGGCAGGGACTCCCCGGACTTCGCCTCGACGACCTCGTCGACGATCTCGAGCGGCAGCACACGGCGCACCCGCACCTGCTGCACGGCCATGTTGGTGAAGTGGGTGTAGACGATGTGGATCTCGTCGATACCGCCTTCAGACTCCGGCGTGAGGAAGGCCTGAAGCAGGTCATCGCCGATCCGACGGGCGTCGGCGTACGTCGGCTGGTCCGTGAAGCCGGTGTACTCCCCGCCCATCTGGACCCCGCGGAAGCGGTACCACGCGACACCCTTGCGGCCGACGACGTACGGCGTCACCTGCAGGCCCTGCTCGTTGAGCAGGCGGGTCAGCGCAGCTGCCTCGCGGATCGCGTTGACGGAGTATGCGCCAGCCAGGCCTCGATCAGCGGTGATGACGAGCACGGCCGCACGGTCGCGGACCTCGGGGGCGCGCACGAGCGGGTGGTTGCCAATGTCGCTCGCGTGGCTCGCCGCCGCTGACACCGCCTGGGTGAGCTGGAGCAGGTACGGCGTCGACGCCTCGAGGCGCTGCTGCGCCTTGACGATGCGCGATGACGCGATCAGCTCCATCGCCTTGGTGATCTTCTTCGTCGCCTGGACGGACCTGATCCGTCGGCGGAAGACCCTTAGCTGCGCACCCATGACATATCTCCCTAGTCGCCTAGGCCCGCCGGGTCCGGGTGATCTGGGTCGGGTCGATCTCCTCCTCGGACAGCGCCGCAACCGGCTCGTCCTTGATGAGCATCTCGCCGGTATGGGTCGTGAACTGGCGCTTGAAGGTGTTGATCGCTGACGTCAGCGTCGTCACGGTGTCATCCGAGAGATCCGACGTCTGGCGGATCGTCTCGAAGACACCCGGGTGATCCCGCTGGATGTAGTCGAGGAACTCCGCATCGAAGCGACGGATGTCCTCGACCGGCACATCGTCGAGCTGGCCGGTCGTGCCCGACCACACCGACACGACCTCGCGCTCCATGGCCTGCGGCTGGTACTGCGGCTGCTTGAGCAGCTCCACCAGGCGCGTGCCGCGCGCGAGCTGCGCCTTGGATGCCGAGTCCAGGTCGGAGCCGAAGGCCGCGAAGGCCTCGAGCTCGCGGAACTGCGCGAGATTGAGGCGCAGGCTGCCGGCGACCTTCTTCATCGCCTTGGGCTGAGCGGATCCGCCGACGCGCGACACCGAGATGCCGACGTTGATGGCCGGGCGCACACCGGAGTTGAACAGGTCCGACTCCAGGAAGCACTGGCCGTCGGTGATGGAGATGACGTTGGTCGGGATGAACGCCGACACGTCGTTGGCCTTCGTCTCGATGATCGGCAGGCCGGTCATCGAGCCCGCGCCCATCTCGTCACTGAGCTTGGCGCAGCGCTCGAGCAGGCGGGAGTGCAGGTAGAAGACGTCACCGGGGTACGCCTCGCGGCCCGGAGGACGACGCAGCAGCAGCGACACGGCGCGGTAGGCCTCGGCCTGCTTCGACAGGTCGTCGAACACGATGAGGACGTGCTTGCCCTGGTACATCCAGTGCTGGCCGATGGCCGAGCCGGTGTAGGGCGCGAGGTACTTGAAGCCGGCCGGGTCGGAAGCGGGTGCGGCGACGATGGTGGTGTACTCCATCGCGCCGTACTCCTCGAGCGCACCCTTGACCGAGGCGATGGTGGACCCCTTCTGACCGATCGCGACGTAGATGCAGCGCACCTGCTTGTTGGGATCGCCGGTCTCCCAGTTGGCACGCTGGTTGATGATCGTGTCGAGGCAGACAGCCGTCTTGCCGGTCTGGCGGTCACCGATGATGAGCTGGCGCTGTCCGCGACCGATGGCCGTCATGGCGTCGATGGCCTTGATGCCGGTCTGCATCGGCTCCTTGACGGGCTGACGCTGGACGACGGTGGGGGCCTGGACCTCAAGAGCACGGCGACCCTCGGACTCGACCGGACCCTTGCCGTCGATGGGGTTACCGAGCGGGTCGACGACGCGGCCGAGGTAACCGTCGCCCACGGGGACGGAGAGCACCTCGCCGGTGCGGCGTACGGTCTGGCCCTCTTCGATGCGCGAGCCATCGCCGAGGAGGACGACGCCGATCTCACGCACGTCGAGGTTGAGGGCGAGGCCGAGCAGGCCGCCCTCGAACTCGAGGAGCTCGTTGGTCATCGCCGAGTGCAAACCCTCGACACGAGCGATGCCATCTCCTGTCTCGATCACGCGGCCGACCTCTTCGCGGGCCGTGGTGGGCGAGTACGACGAGACGTTTCGCTCGATCGCACTCCGGATCTCGTCCGGTCGGATCGTCAGCTCCGTCATGGTGCCTGCTCTCCTTCTTCGGTCGCTTGTCGCGACGTCTTTCGTGTGCGTGCGGGTAAGACTTCGGTAGTTCTGGTTAGCCGAGCATCGTCCGGCGGGCTTGCTCGAGTCGTGATGCGACGGTGCCGTCGATGACCTCATCGCCGACCGTCACGAGGACTCCCCCGAGGACAGCCGGGTCGATGGCGACGTTGAGCCGGACACGCCGGCCCTTGAGGGCGCTGAGCGCCTCAGCCAGGCGACGCTCCTGATCGGCATCCAGCGGCTGGGCGACCCGGACCTCCGCGACGATGCGCTGGCGCTGGCGCGCAGCCGCGTCGGCGAGATCGTCGACCACCGCGTCGATGCGACGGCCGTGCAGGTGACCCACGGCGTAGCCGAGGACGAGCCTCGTCGTCGCCGTAGAGCGGTCGCGCAGGAGGTCCTCGACGATTCCGGCCTTGGCCTGCGCCGACAGCGCGGGATCAGTGAGGGCCATCTGCAGGTCGGGCGAGGAGTCGATCGCCCGACCGAAGCGGAAGATCTCGTCCTCGGTGGCATCGAGATCGCCTGCGGCGTCGGCCACCATGAAGGCCGCCTGGTCCGCAAGGGACTCGATGCCGAGCAGCAGGTCCTCGTCGGAGGACCAGCGGTGACGGGCAGCCTCCTGCATGACCTGCAGGGCCAGCGGGCTGACGCGCGACGCCAGGAGCGACGCCGCGAGTGCCGCGCGCGAGTCGGCCGATTGACCAGAGTCGGCGAGGGCCGTGCGCAGCGTCTTCTCGCGATCGAGGAGATCGGCGACCGAGAAGAGCTCGGCCGGAAGCCCGGCCAGTCCCTCGGCGCCACGCTGGCCATCGAGCCAGTCGGAGAGTTCCGACAGGCTGCTACGACTCGCACCCAACATCAGCGGCCTGCCTCCTGCTGCGAGACCTGGGCCTCGAGATCGGCGAGGAAGGAGTCGACGGTCGCCTTGACGCGGGCATCGTCGGTGAGGGTCTGCCCCACGACCTTGCCCGCAAGGGCGACGGCGACCTCGCCCACCTGGCGCGTGAGCTGCGAGGTGGCCTGGGCACGCTCAGCCGCGAGCTGCGCCTCAGCCTGCGCCGTGACGGCTGCGGCGGCGGTGCGTGCCTCCGCGCGAGCCTCCTCGACGATGGCCGCGCGGTCCGCCTGAGCCTGCGTGCGGATAGCGGCAGCCTCCTCGCGAGCCGAGGCGAGTGCAGCGCGGTACTCCTCGAGCGCGCGCTGGGCCTCAGCCTGGGCCTCCTCGGCCTTGCGCAGACCCCCTTCGATCGCATCGGAACGAGCGGCGAGGGTCTCCTTGATCTTGGGCAGCGCGACCTTGGCGAGGACGCCGAAGACGATGAAGAACGCCAGCAGGCCGACGACCAACTCGTCGATCGGCACCGCCAGGACGCTCGGCATCGGCTCGTTCTCTCCGCCGGCAGCCATGAGCTGGCCCGTAAGGAAGTTCGACACGGGTGATCCGATCAGGTGCCGTAGACGAACGGGACGACGAAGCCGATGAGGGCGAGTGCCTCAGCGAGCGCGAAGCCGAGGAGCATGTTCTGGCGGATGACGCCGTAGGCCTCGGGCTGACGGGCGATCGCCTGGACGCCCTGGCCGAAGATGATGCCGATACCGACGCCGGGGCCGATGGCCGCGAGGCCGTAGCCGACGGAGCCGATGGAGCCGGAGAGCTCAGCGAGCAATGACATGTCGTTTCCTTCGTGTCCGGGCCGGCAGTCTGGTCTGCCGGTCTGGGGGCCTTATTCGGTTGTGGTGGTGCGGGTAGTGCGGGTCGAACCTAGTGCTCCGCGTGGAGCGCTCCGCTGATGTAGACCGCTGTCAGCAGGGTGAAGATGTAGGCCTGGAGGGCCTGGATGAGGAGCTCGAAGCCGGTGAGGGCCACCGCCATCGTGAACGAGGCGACCGATCCGAGCAGACCGATCACCGTGAAGGTGAGCAGGTAGTACGCCGCGATGCTGAACGTCGCGATGAGCAGGTGCCCGGCGAACATGTTGGCGAACAGACGCACTGCGTGAGTGAACGGTCGCACGATGATGTTCGAGATGAACTCGATCGGCGAGAGCAGCACGTACATCGGCTTGGGCACCCCGGGCGGGAAGAGCATGCCCTTGAAGAACCCTCCGAAACCCTGGCGGTAGATGCCCAGGGGCACCCACGTGAAGTAGACGATCAGTGCGAAGGCGACCGGGATGGCGAAGACGCTCGTGATGGGGAACTGGGCGAAGGGGATGATGCCCAGGACGTTGAACACCCACACGAGGAAGAAGAAGGAGAAAAGGAAGGGGACGAACTTGTCGCCCTCCTTGCCGATGACGTCGCGGGCGATGCCGTCACGGATGAAGAGGTATCCCGTCTCGCCGACGTTCTGCGCTCCCTTGGGGACCAGTTGAGGCCTGCGGAATGCGTAGAGGAAGAAGCCGAGAACGAGGATCACCGCGACCGCGATGAGGATCGTCACCTTGTTGATGCCAACCTGGGTGCCGGCAATCTCCCAACTGGCGATGTCGTCGAAGAAGAAGATCTCCGATCCGGCTGCCGGGAAACCGCACGGATTGGCGGCATTTTCGAACTTGCACTGCAGACTGCCCGAGGCGATGAGGCTCACAGGGCGCCCCCCCGGTGGCCACGCAGGATGCGGGTCGAGCGGTCTGGCACTGAACGATCCTTCCCCGGCGCTGTCGCCTCAAGGCGTCGATGGATGAGGTAGAGCGATAGGAACATACCGATGAGGGCACCGGCCCCGATCAGGAGGGGTGCCCTCCCGAACCAGAGCGACAGCAAGGCTCCGATGCCCGCGTACATCCCGATGCCGGTGATGAGGTGACTGACGATGATCCAGCCGGTATTGGCGGTATCCCAGCCCTCCTTGTGCACGTTCTCATCCGTCACTTTGGTGCCCAGCCACCTCACGGCATACCCCCCTGCGAGGGATCGACGTAGAGCACCTTGGTGCGCGTGAAGACCCACAGTTCGGCTGCGGTCCAGGCCAGCGTGCACGCGAGCACGGTCAGGGCCATGGCCTTGGTGTCAAAGGCGGTCGTGCCCTGGAAGAGGACGATAAAGATGAGCAGCGCGCCGATCTTGAGCAGATAGACCATGAGGGCCACCGTCATGGCCATCTGCGGATTGCTCCGGAGCACGGCCCCCACCACGAGCTGCCCCACCGTAAAGAACACGACCACGATGGCGGTGCCGATGAGGGCTCCGAGGACCCCCTTGCCCGGGTCCGACGTGACGAAGAAGGCGATGAGGGCCGCAATCGCCCCCACGAGGACCGTGACAGGGATGGAGACGCGCAGGACGAGCCGGTCGATCGACGGCATGCACCCCTCCCTAGGTCGGCTCCCCTCACGCTATCGACTCCCCCAGGAGGCGCATCCGGGGGTCTGGGTCGCGTCGCCTCAGCCGTGGGTGCCCGTGCGCTTCGTCGCGGGCACGGGTCTCGACCCGTCGGGTCGCAGCGCAGCGAAGGCGACAAGCAGGGTCCCCGCGATGAGCAGCAGGAGTGCGTAGGCGACGGGGATGAAGGCCAGGGCCACCGCCGTGCCCGCGACGACCGCGGTCCAGGCATACATGAGCAGCACGGTCCGTCGCTGCGAGTGACCCATCTCGAGCAGGCGGTGGTGCACGTGCTGCTTGTCGGGTGCGAACGGCGAGCGCCCCTGGCGGGTACGACGCAGCACGGCCAAACCGAGGTCGAGCAGTGGCAGAACGAGGACCGCCAGCGGCAGCAGGATGGGCAGCAGAGCGGGCAGCAGCGTGCCGCCTTCGATCGCGGCAGGGTCGATCTGACCCGAGAGCGTGATGATGCTGGCGGCGAGTAGGAAACCCAGCAGCATCGAACCGGTGTCGCCCATGAATATCCGGGCCGGGTAGACGTTGTACGGCAGGAAGCCTGCGCACATGCCGACGAGGAGCGCGGAGACGAGAGTTGCCATCGTCGCGCGCTCGAACCCCACCTCGACGGACAGCAGGTAGGAGTAGGCAAAGAAGGCGAGGGCAGCCACTCCGACGATGCCCGCGGCAAGTCCGTCGAGGCCGTCCACCATGTTGATCGCGTTGATGCAGACCAGCACGACGAGGACCGTGAGAAGGACACTCGTCACGGGGTCCAGGACCAGCGTGCCGCCGAAGGGTAGCCAGATGATCGAGATCCCCTGGAGCGCCATGACCGCCGCCGCGAGGACCTGCCCGGCCAGTTTGGTGGGAGCGGCGAGGCCCCACCGGTCGTCGATCATCCCGAGGACGACGATGATCGCTGCACCGCTCAGCAGCGCCAGGGTTGGGCTCTCGCCCACCTGGAACACAGAACTCATCTGCGGCAGCTTGCTGGCAAGCAGCAGCCCCGCGCAGAGGCCAGCCAGCATCGCCAAGCCCCCAAGGCGAGGTGTCGGCTCATCGTGGACGTCACGATCCCGGACCTCGGCCATGGCCCCCCACCGCACCGCGAACGCGCGCACGAGCGGCGTCACGAGGTACGTCACGGCCGCGGCCGCGACGATGCAGAGGAGGTATTCGCGCACGAGCTGCCTAGACCCCGACCGGGGCCTCGGCGTAAGCGGGGAATCGCCGAACGAGGGCACCGACCTGATCCGCGACCTCACGGGCGCTGGATGGGTCCTTGACCGCTCGCGCGATGAGCTGGCCGATCTCGGCCATCTCCGCCTCCCCCATCCCCTGGGTCGTGACCGAGGGCGTGCCGACACGGATGCCCGAGGCCACCGCGGGTGGCTGCGGGTCGTAGGGGATGGCGTTCTTGTTGAGGGTGATGCGGGCGTCATCGCAGCGTGCTTCGGCATCGGCACCCGTGACTCCCACACCACGCAGGTCGATGAGCGCGAGATGGGTGTCCGTGCCACCGCTCACCGGGCGCATGCCCTCATCTGCGAGGGACGCGGTGAGCGCCTGGGCGTTGCGGATGACCTGGGCGGCGTACGCCTGGTACTCCGGCGACATCGCCTCCTTGAGAGCGACCGCCTTGGCCGCCACCGAATGCATCAACGGGCCGCCCTGCATCATCGGGAAGACCGCCTTGTCAATCGCGGCGGCGTGCTCAGCCTTCGCGAGGATCATGCCGCCGCGCGGTCCGCGCAGGACCTTGTGAGTGGTGAAGGTGACGACATCGGCGTAGGGGACGGGGCTGGGAATCGCCTTGCCCGCCACGAGACCGACGAAGTGGGCCGCGTCGACCATGAGGATGGCGCCCACCTCGTCGGCGATCTCGCGGAAGGCGGCGAAGTCGATGAGGCGAGGGTACGCCGTGGCACCGGCAATGATCATCCGCGGCTTGTGCTGCTTGGCGATCGAGCGGACCTCGTCGAAGTCGATGAGTTCGGTGTCCTCGCGGACGCCGTAGGAGACGACTTCGAACCACTTGCCCGAGAAGTTGACCTTGGAGCCATGGGTGAGGTGACCGCCGTGCGGCAGGCTCATCGCGAGGACAGTCTCGCCGGGCTTGACGAAGGCGCCGTATGCGGCGAGGTTGGCGCTCGCGCCGCTGTGGGGCTGGAGATTGGCGTGCTCGGCGCCGAAGAGTTCCTTAGCGCGCTCGATTCCGATGATCTCCGCCTTGTCGACCTCGGAGCATCCGCCGTAGTAGCGCTTGCCTGGGTAGCCCTCGGCGTACTTGTTGCTCAGCGTCGAGCCGAGTGCGGCGAGAACCGCAGGGGAGGTGAAGTTTTCGCTGGCGATGAGCTGCAGGCCACCGCGGGCCCGGTCGAGCTCGGACAGCAGGATGCCGGCGATCTCCGGATCCTCGGCCTGCAACTGCCCGAAGTCCGGGCCCCAGAATGTCTCGCTCACGGCACACTCCCCTCACGGCGGCGGATTCCCACCGCCGAGGGCGAGTGTACGTGCGCCGCGGCGCTCCGACCCGTTGACCGCTCCGCGGGTCAGCCCGGGGCCTCGGGCCCGACGAGATCTGGGGATACCTCCCGTAGGACCTGCAGAGGGTAGGCACCCTCACGCAAGAGCACCGGCGGCTCCGCCGTGAGGTCGACAATGCTGCTGGGCACTTCGTCGGTTGTCGGACCCGCATCGAGATACAGCGCGATCTCATCGCCCATCTGCGACTCGGCCTCCGCGCAGGTGCGTGGGGGCACGCTGCCGGCCCGTTGCGCTGACGTCACGGCGAGCGGGCCGGTCGCCGTGAGAACTGCGAGGGTCACCGGATGCAGCGGCATGCGCAGCGACACGTGACCACCTGGGTTGTCCCACGCCAGCGTCGGCTGCTCGCGTACGACGAGGGTGAGAGGTCCCGGCCAGAACGCCTCGATGAGCGCCCGTCCGTCCGCCGTGATGCCGCTCGCGAGTCCATCGACCGTTCGTACGGCGCCCACGAGCACACCTACCGGCAGGTCGTCGCCACGGCCCTTCGCGGCACGCAGGGCGCGCATGGCCTTGGCCGAGAAGGGATCGGCCGCCAGGCCGTATGCGGATTCGGTGGGCAGGACGACAAGTTCACCGCGGCGAATCGCGGCCGCTGCCGCGCTGATGCCGCGATCTCGGCCCGGGCCCGGACGGTCGCCGACGTCGATGACCAGGCTCATGCGGGCTCCGCATCGAAGGCACGTATTGCCGTCGTGAAGCGTGGGCGGCGCGCCAGATCGCGATGATCGATCACCTCACGCCAACGTCCGTCAGCTTCGAGAAGCGACGGGACGCCCTCCTCGGCCTCATCGCCCTGCTCGTCGGAGTGCTCGATGACCACCAGGCCACCGGGCTGCAGGAGCGCCGCAGCAGTGTCGATGGCGCCGCGGATGACATCGAGCCCATCGTCACCGCCATAAAGCGCGAGAGCCGGATCGTGCTCGCGCACCTCGGGATCCCGCACGCGAGCGCCGGATGGGACATACGGGGGATTCATCGTGACTACGGCCATATCGCCGCGCAGGCCAGCGAGCGGACCACCAGCCGCCGCGCAGATGCGCGCATCGGCCTGAACCACGTCAACGCGGCTCCCAGCGTCTCGCAGCGTTCCTGCTAGCGCAGCGGCATTGCGCCGAGTCCACTCCACCGCGGCGGAATCGACCTCGACAGCGGTGACATGAGCCGGAGCGGCCTCGACGGCGAGCGCAAAGGCAACGGCACCTGATCCAGTGCATAGGTCAACGGCGCGACGCTCGCCCGGTGGGAGAGCTCGCAGCACGTCGATCGCCGCCTGCGCGACGAGTTCAGTCTCCGGCCTGGGGATGAAGACACCTGGGCCAACCTGGAGCTCCAGGGTGCGGAAGGCCGCGGATCCGACGAGGTGCTGCAGCGGCACTCGCGCGACCCGACGCGTGAGCAGACGCTCGTAGGCTGTGCGCTGGGTCGGATCCATCCGATCGTGCAGGAGTAGGCGCCCCCGAGGCACGCCCATGACGTGAGCGGCGAGGAGCATCGCGTCGGTGTCGGGCGAAGGCACCCCCGCCGCCGTCAATCGGCGCTGGCCGTCGGCAATGACATCGCGGAGCGAGACCCATCCCTCCATGACCCGGGGAGTCGGCCCCTGCCCAGGATGGCTCATGCTCCATCCGTCAGCGCGGCCGCAGCAGCGGAGTCGATGCACGACTGGATCACTGCATCGAGCTCGCCACTGAGCACCTGGTCGAGGTTGTAGGCCTTGTATCCCGAGCGGTGATCGCTAAGGCGGTTTTCGGGGAAGTTGTACGTGCGGATGCGCTCACTTCTATCGACGGTGCGCACCTGCGCGCGACGGGAATCCGACGCCTCCTGCTCGGCCTGCTCCTGAGCAATGGCGAGCAGCCGCGCGCGCAGAATGCGCAGAGCCTGCTCGCGGTTCTGCAGTTGGCTCTTCTCGTTCTGGCACGACACCACGGTGCCGGTCGGCACATGCGTGATGCGTACGGCGGAGTCGGTCGTGTTGACGCTCTGTCCGCCGGGACCGGATGAGCGGAAGACATCGATGCGCAGGTCGTTGGGGTCAATCGTCACATCGACTTCCTCAGCCTCCGGGAGCACGAGCACGCCCGCAGCGGAGGTGTGGATGCGGCCCTGCGACTCGGTGACCGGCACCCGCTGCACGCGGTGAACGCCGCCCTCAAACTTCAATCGCGCGTAGGGCGCCTCTCCGGGCTCGGGGACTCCCTTCGCCTTCACTGCCACGGCCACGTCACGGTAGCCACCCAGGTCGGACTCCTCGGCCTCGAGAACCTCAGCGCTCCAGCCCCGCTGGTCGGCGTAGCGCAGGTACATCCGCAGCAGGTCACCGGCGAAGAGCGCTGACTCCTCGCCGCCCTCCCCCGCTTTGATCTCGAGGATGACGTCCTTGCCGTCCAGGGGGTCGCGCGGCACGAGGAGTTCGCGCAGACGCTCAGCGACCTCGGCACGCTGCGCCTCGAGCCCCGTAGCCTCCTCGGCGAAGGCCGGATCGACGTCGGCGAGTTCGCGCGCGGCTGAGATGTCGTCACCGAGCGTGACCCACGTCCGGTAGGCCTCGATCGTCGGGCGAAGTTCAGCGTGCCGGCGCGCCAGACGCCGAGCCTCAGCAGGATCAGCGTGCACGGCCGGATCAGCCAGGCGCTCCTCGATCGCGGAGTACTCGGCGGCCAACTCGACGCAGGCGTCGAACACGGGACCTACCTATCGGCGATGAGCGGGGACGGAACTCGACGACGTTCGCGTCACTCGGATGCGGAGGCCTTGTCCTTGCCGCCGAAGCGCTTCTCGAACTTCGCGACGCGACCGCCGGAGTCGAGGATCTTCTGACGACCGGTGTAGAAGGGGTGGCACTGCGAGCAGACATCGGCGTGGATGACGCCGTTCTTCGCCGTGCTGCGCGTGGTGAACGTCGATCCGCAGGTGCAGGTGACCTGGGTCTCGACGTACTCGGGGTGGATGCCCGACTTCATGATGTCCTCCATTCGAGCCCGCTTCGTCCCCGGCTGGGCCGGCGAATCCTGCGGGCGTGCCCGGGTCCGCAATGCGGTGAACCGGACCGGGACAGGGTACGCCATGGGCTCCGAGATAGACGAATCGGTCCCAGGGGGCAAGGACGCCCCGCCAGCGCTCCTGCGAACTAGGCGTCGTCGGAGTCGCTGGAGCCGGTGACGGCCGGTGTCGTCTTCTGCACCTGCAGCAGGAACTCCAGATTGCTCTTGGTGTCGCGAAGCTTGGTGAGCAGCAGCTCGATGGCTTGCTGCTGGTCAAGCGCATGCAGCACGCGACGGAGCTTCCACACGATCTTGAGCTCGTCCGGAGCCATGAGCAGCTCCTCCTTGCGCGTGCCCGAGGCATCGACGTCGACGCTCGGGAAGATGCGCTTGTCGGCGAGCTTGCGATCGAGTTTGAGCTCCATGTTGCCGGTGCCCTTGAACTCCTCGAAGATCACTTCGTCCATGCGCGAGCCGGTCTCGACCAGGGCGGTGGCGAGGATCGTCAGCGAACCGCCATGCTCGATGTTGCGCGCCGCACCGAAGAACTTCTTCGGCGGGTACAGCGCGGTGGAGTCCACGCCACCCGACAGGATGCGTCCCGAGGCCGGGGCGGCAAGGTTGTAGGCGCGACCCAGTCGTGTCATGGAGTCGAGCAGCACGACGACGTCGTGACCGAGCTCCACCAGGCGCTTCGCACGCTCGATGGCGAGCTCCGCGACGATCGTGTGGTCCTCCGCCGGACGATCGAAGGTCGAGGCGATGACCTCGCCCTTGACCGAGCGCTGCATGTCGGTGACTTCCTCGGGGCGCTCGTCGACGAGCACGACCATGAGGTGACACTCGGGATTGTTCTCGGTGATCGCATTGGCGATCGACTGCAGCACCATCGTCTTGCCGGCCTTGGGCGGCGACACGATGAGGCCGCGCTGCCCCTTGCCGATGGGCGACACCAGATCGATGACGCGGGTGGTCAGGTTGCCCGGCTCAGTCTCTAGACGCAGGCGCTCCTGCGGATAGAGGGGCGTGAGCTTGCTGAAGTCGGGCCGCTGGCGCGCCTGATCGATCTCGCTGCCGTTCACCGTGTCGATGCGCACGAGGGGGTTGAACTTCTCGCGGCGCTCGCCGTCGCGCGGCTGGCGCACCGCGCCGGTGATGGCATCGCCCTTGCGAAGGCCGTTCTTCTTGACCATCGAGAGTGAGACGTAGACGTCGTTGGGGCTGGGCAGATAGCCGGCCGTCCGCACGAAGGCGTAGTTGTCGAGGATGTCGAGGATGCCGGCGACGGGTACGAGCACGTCGTCCTCGGAAACCTCGACCTCCTGGTCGTTGAAGCCGCCGGGGCGACGATCGCGGCGGTCCCGGAATCGGTCGCGGCCGCGGCGGCGACGGCGCCGTGAGCCACCCTCACCGTCGTCGTCGTAGTTGTCCTGGCGGTTGTCGTTGCGCTGATCACCGCGAGTGCTGTTGCGGTTGTCATTGCGGTTGTCATTGCGGTTGTCATTTCGACCGGACTCGCGGGCCTCAGGGGCGGAGCTCTCGGTCTCAGTGGTGGAAGCACTCTCCGTTGCCGGGGCGCTGTCCTTGCGCTGGCGCTGATTGGCTGACGAGCCATTGCGGCCCGACGACTGCTTGTCGCTGATCGCCTCGATGAGGGCGCTCTTGCGCATCGTGCTTGCCCCGGTGATGCCAAGCGACTGCGCGAGCTGCTTGAGCTCGGGCAGGAGCATGCCGGAGAGCCCGGACTTGCTGGCAGGGGCGGTAGCGGTATCGCTCACGTGGTGTCCTTCGTCATCCCGACTCCAGGGTGGAAGCGGGTGGTTGCGCACGGGCATGTCATGGCCGCGCGATGTCCGTCGTACCTATGGGGCATTCCCGGAAAAAACGGGGGGATACGGAGTGCGTCCCGAACGGACACCCAAAGGCTAGCATCCGCACGGCACCGGATGCCTCACGACCCCCGGATGTGGACCCGTGCCCCCTGGATATCGACCGGCACTGCGATGACCTGCCATCCGGGCGGAGCGGCGGCAGATGCGACCGAGCGCTCCTCATCGTCTGTCGTGAATGCGAGCACGGTCGGTCCGGCACCGGAGATCACCGCGGGGATCGACGACTCGCGCAGCGTCGCGACAAGTCGGTGTGATGCGGGGTATGCCAGCGCCCTCGCGTCCTGGTGAAGTCGATCCTCTGTCGCCGGGAACAGCATGGTCGGATCATCGACCAGGGCATGCGCAAGCAGAGCTGCGCGACCCACATTGAAGACCGCATCGGCGCGATCGACGACATCGGAGAGCATCATGCGGGCCTCGGATGTGGGCATCGAGTCAGTAGGCACGAAGACCATGGGGGTGATGGACTCGTGCACCGCTCGAGTGACAGCGCTCGCATGCGTGTCATCGCTGGAGTCAATCCATGCCGTCGTGAAGTTGCCCATGAGAGCAGCAGCCACGTTGTCCGGATGTCCCTCCATACGAGTCGCCAGGCCGAGGAGTTCGTCGTCGGCGAGACGCTCGTCGCCGTCCTCAACCAATCCCCGGGCGAGGAGCAGGCCCGCGACGATCGCCGCGGCTGACGAGCCCAGACCGCGCCCCTGAGGCACACCATTGCGACAGCGAATGACGACCCCGGGGGCGGTGAGGTCCATCGCCTCCCACGCAGTCGCCATGGCCTTCGCGACGAGGTGGGTCTCGTCTGTGGGGAGCACGTCAGCCCCCTCCCCCTCGACCGTGACGAGGACACCGGGGTCCTCGGTAACCATCGCCACGAGGTGATCGTGGATCGCCAGCGCCAGACCGAGGGAATCGAATCCAGGGCCGAGATTGGCGCTCGTCGCCGGTACGACGACCTCGACGCCGACGGAGCGGAAGGCCGACACGGATCTAGCCCCGCAACCCGAGTGCCACGGCGGCCACAGCCGCATCCACCGGCACGACGATCGGCTCAGGCGCGGCCTCGAGCGCCCACTGCGGATCCTTCAGACCATTGCCGGTCAGCGTGCACACGACCGTCTGGCCCGCGTCGAGTTGACCGCGTTCATGCGCCTGCAGCAGGCCCGCGACACTCGCCGCACTGGCCGGCTCACAGAAGAGCCCCTCCTTGGCCGCCAGCAGGCGGTACGCCGCGAGGATCTGCTCGTCAGTGACCGAGTCGATCATCCCGCCCGACTCGTCGCGCGCTGCTTCAGCCTGCTGCCACGACGCTGGGTTGCCGATGCGGATCGCGGTCGCGATGGTCTCGGGCTTGGACACGGGCGCCCCTGCGACGATCGGCGCGGCCCCCGCAGCCTGGAAGCCCCACATGCGTGGCCGCTGGGTCGAGTGCCCCGCCTCGGCGTACTCTCCGTAGCCTTTCCAATACGCCGTGATGTTGCCCGCGTTGCCGACTGGCAAGCAGTGGATGTCAGGGGCGTTGCCGAGGAGGTCGACGATCTCGAAGCTCGCGGTCTTCTGTCCCTCGATGCGATCAGGGTTGACGCTGTTGACCAGGGACACCGGATAGTCGTCGGCCAGCCCACGGGCCAGGGTGAGGCAGTCGTCGAAGTTGCCTTCGACCTGCAGCAGCGTGGCACCGTGAATGATCGCCTGGGCAAGCTTGCCCATCGCGATCTTGCCCTCGGGCACGAGCACGGCGCACACCATGCCGGCCTTGACCGCATAGGCGGCGGCGCTCGCAGACGTGTTGCCGGTCGACGCGCAGATGACGGCACGCGCACCGTCTTGCGCGGCCTTGCTGATGGCCATCGTCATGCCGCGGTCCTTGAACGATCCGGTGGGGTTGGCACCGTCGTATTTCAGCCAGACCTGGCATCCGGTCATTTCGCTCAACGTGCACGCGTAGACCAGTGGCGTACCCCCCTCGCGCAAGGTGACCACGGGGGTCGCGTCGTCGACGGGTAGCCACGAGCGGTATTCCTCGATGAGCCCACGCCACTGCGGTGCGCCCGGGATCACGTGCCTGCCTCGCCTTCGACCCGCATGACACCGAGGATCGCCTTGACGACGTCGAGGCTGCGCAACTGCTCGATCGTGCGTCGCAGGTCGCCATCCGTGGCGACGTGAGTCCGCACGACGAGGCCCGCATCATCACCGTGGCCCTCCTGGCGCACGACCTGGATGCTCACGTCGTTGTCCGAGAACGTCCGCGCGACGGTGGCCAGCACGCCAGGACGATCCGCGACATCGAGATTGACGTAGTAGCGGGTGCGGGCCTGCTCCACTCCCCTCACCTCGAGGCCGGCGTACGTCGATTCGCCGGGGCCCCTGCCGCCTGCTCGCAGATTGCGGGCCACCGCGACGACGTCGCCGAGGACCGCGCTCGCGGTAGGCGCCCCGCCAGCCCCGCGACCATAGAACATCATCTCCCCGGCGTTCTCCGCCTCGATGAACACGGCGTTGAAGGCGTCGCGCACCGCCGCGAGCGGGTGGTCCCGAGGCACCATCGTGGGGTGCACGCGAACGATGACGCCGCCTCCATCCTCCGTGCGCTCGGCCACGGCCAGCAGCTTGATGACGAAGCCCATCTCCCGCGCCGCGGCGACGTCGGCAGCCGACACCTCGGTGATGCCCTCGCAGTGAACATCGTCGAAGGTCACCCGGGTGTGGAAGGCGAGTTCGGCGAGGATGGCGGCCTTGGCCGCGGCATCGAGGCCACCCACGTCCGCGGTGGGATCAGCCTCGGCGTAGCCCAGGGCCTGCGCCTCGGCAAGGACATCTCCATAATCGGCACCCTCGTCGTCCATCTTGCTGAGGATGAAGTTGGTCGTGCCGTTGACGATGCCGAGCACCTTGGTGACGCGATCCCCGGCCAGGGATTCGCGCAGAGGCCGCAGGAGCGGAATGGCACCAGCCACGGAGGCTTCGAAGTACAAATCGACGCCGTGCTCAGCGGCGGCGCGGTAGAGCGTCCCGCCGTCCGCAGCGAGCAGGGCCTTGTTTGCCGTGACGACCGAAGAGCCCTGGGCCATCGCCTCGAGGATGAGCGTCCGCGCCGGCTCGATGCCGCCCATCACCTCCACCACGATGTCGCTGCCGCGCGCGACCAGCGCGGAGGGGTCGTCGGTGATCAGGTCGGCGGGGATCCCGTCGCGAACCTTCGACGCATCCCGTACGGCGACGCCCACGAGTTCCAGAGGCGCACCCACGCGCGCGGCGAGGTCGTCGGACTGCTCCTGGATGAGCCGGGCGACCTGAGCGCCGACGGTGCCCCCGCCCAGGAGCGCGACGGTGATGGGGGCGGACATGGCCAACTCCTCGGGTCAGTCGACGGGGATGAGCGGACCTAGCCTCTCAGATGGGCCGCTCGATCAGGAGTCCGCGCCCGGGTCCAGGGCGAGCAGATCCCGCTCGCTCTCGCGGCGGAGCACCACCGTGGCGGCTCCGTCCCGGACAGACACGACCGCCGGGCGGGGCAGGTAGTTGTACTGCGAGGCCATCGAGCGGCAGTAGGCCCCGGTCGCGGCCACCGCGAGGAGATCTCCCGGAGCGAGATCGGCGGGCAGCCAGGCGTCTCGCACGATGACGTCGCCGCTCTCGCAGTGCTTGCCCACGACACGGCACAGCACCGGCTCGGAATCCGAGACGCGGGATGCGAGGACCACGGTGTAGTCGGCGTCATAGAGCGCTGTGCGGATGTTGTCACTCATACCGCCGTCCACCGAGACGTAGACGCGCTCATGGCCGTGGTCGAGCCTGACGGGCTTGACGGTGCCTACCTCGTAGACGGTGATACCCGCGGGGCCTACGATCGCCCGTCCGGGTTCGAAGGCCAGGCGCGGCATGGGCACCTTGGCGCGGGCACATGCGTCGACGACGATCGCCTGGATCGCCTTGGCCATGGATTCGACGTCGAGCGGATCGTCGTCGGAGACGTAGGCGATGCCCATGCCTCCGCCGAGATTGAGTTCGTCGACAGCGACCCCCTCGGCCTGCAACTCCACCATGAGGCCCGTCAGGCGCGATGCCGCGACCTCGAAGCCGGCGGGGTCGAAGATCTGCGACCCGATGTGCGAGTGCAGGCCGCGGAAGTCCAGGTGGGCGTCGGCCACGACGACCTCGACAGCCTCGCGCGCGTCGCCTGCCGCCAGGGAGAGCCCGAACTTCTGGTCCTCGTGGGCGGTGGCGATGAACTCGTGAGTGTGGGCCTCGACGCCCACGGTGACGCGCACGAGGACTCCGGCCCGCACATCGAGCTCACGCGCCACCTGCGCGATCCGCTCGATCTCGATCAGGGAGTCGACGACGATGCGCCCTACACCCGATTCGAGGGCGCGCCTGATCTCGGCAGCCGACTTGTTGTTGCCGTGCAGGAGCAGTCGCTCGCCGGGCACCCCCGCCGCGAGCGCGACGGCGAGCTCCCCACCAGAGGCGACGTCGATCCCCAGGCCCTCCTGCACGGCCCATCGGGCAACGGCGGTGGCGAGGAAGGCCTTGGCGGCGTAGTAGACATCCGAGCCTGATGGGTCGTACGCCGCACGGAAGGCGGCAGCGCGATTCCGGAAGTCGGCCTCGTCGAGGACGTAGAGCGGCGTGCCGAACCTGGCTGCGAGTCCGCGCACGTCGGCTCCGCCGACGACGAGAGCGCCACCCTCTCCGCGATGAGCGTCAGCCGGCCACACCGCCGGATCGATAGAACCCGGATCACCCGACGGCGGCAGGGGCGCAGCACTCGAGGCCATGACCTCGCCGTGCCGCGGACCGGCGGGATGTGCGCGCATGCGGTCAGCGTAACGGTCCCTGACCGGTCAGCAGGTACGCGCGGGACTGAGGTCCCTATGCGGAGCGAACCCATGCGCTCACCATGGAATCAAAGGAGGTACTCCCATGACATCGACCCAGGCAAGGACTCACGAGCAGGTCCAGGCAGTCTCCCCGCATCACTGGCGGCAGGGTCCACTGCCGGAGATCATCGGGTACGTCGGCGCAGCGCTTGTCGTGAGCGCGGGCCTCAATCTCATTGGGCAAACATGGGACTCTTGGCCGAAGGCCATTCAGTTGGCTGTCGTTGTTACCGGCGCCGTCGCCCTCTACGTTGCCTCGGCAGTCGTCACAGCCACGGTCGGCGGGTTCGCTGCCCTACGCGATCACGTGATCCGTCGACGGCTCGTGGGGGTCTTGCTCGCCGTTGCGGCTCCGCTCATCGCTGCCAGCATCGCCGTTGGCCTCGATTGGGCTGGGATCTCGCTCGAGGGCGAAGGCAACTACTGGCCCTTGGTAATGATCTCCGGTGCCGTCGTAGGCACTCTCGTCGCAGCGTGGTGGGCGCCCGGAGTTGTGCCGACGCTGGCCGTGGCCATCTCAAGTTTCATCTGGCTTCAGATCTTCATCGGCACGACGCTGGGACCGCTTGAGCAGCCTGTCGTCATCGCCGCCGTGAGTGCGGTCGCGACGGTCGGCTGGCTCATCATCGCGCCCAGGCTCCTGCCCCCGCGCATCCTCACCGAAGCGCTGGGTGTCGCTGGCTTCATCATCCTCCAGGTGGAGCACGCCTTCATGGCCCTGGACTTCCCGCCCTTCCTGGACGAACTCGCGGAGCAGCGGTTGACGTGGGCCATGTGGTTCTCTCGGATCGCCCTGCTGGTCTTCGCGACCGTCGCACTCATCCTCTTCGCTCGGGGCGCCTCGTGGGTGTGGGCGGCCGGAGGTGTGGTCGCGGCGGGCGCAGGCGCCCTGTCGATCGCCGGTCAGACCTTCGGGCTGATCGCCGGGCTCTTCGTGGCGGGCATCATCCTGCTGGCAGTGAGCGGCGTGCTCCTCGTCGCCCGGGGGCGTCGAGGCTCGACCCACGCGCCCCAGGAGGCTGAGCCCGAGGCTACATCCGCTCCGGCGCCGTGACCCCGCACAGCGCGAGACCGTTGGCCAGCACCTGACGCGTAGCCGCGCACAGCCACAGCCGAGCGATGTGGATGCCCTCCACGGGCTCATCGCCACGCGGCAGGACGCGGCAGACGTCGTAGAAGCGGTGATAGGCCGTGGCCAGCGACTCCAGGTAGCGCGGGATCCGGTGCGGCTCGCGGAGTTCGGCCGCCGACGCGACGATCGCGGGGAACTCGGCGAGCGCACGCAGGAGATCGCCCTCGCGCTCGTCGGCCAGCAGAGCGGGATCGAAGGGAGCCTCACGCCAGTCGATGCCGAGATCAGCCGCATTGCGCAGGACCGAACTGACTCGGGCATGGGCGTACTGCACGTAGTAGACAGGATTGTCGTTGGTGCGCTGGATGATGACGTCCAGATCCAACGTCAAGGGTGAGTCGACCGGGTAGCGGATGAGCGAGTAGCGGGCAGCATCGACACCGACCTCTTCGATGAGCTCCTCCAGCGTGATCAAGGTGCCGGCTCGCTTGGAGAGCTTGATCTCCTGACCGTCGCGCATCATCTTGACGAGCTGGCCGATGAGCACCTCGACGCTCGAGTCCATGTCGTCGCCGGCGCAGGCAGCCACCGCTCGCAGCCGGTTCACGTAGCCGTGGTGGTCGGCGCCGAGGAGATAGATGGCGGTGTCGAAGCCACGCGTGCGCTTATCGACGTAGTAGGCGGTATCCGAGGCGAAGTAGGTGAGTTCCCCGTCGGCCTTGACAAGGACACGATCCTTGTCGTCGCCGAAGTCCGTGGTGCGCAACCAGGTGGCGCCGTCCTCGTCGAAGACATGGCCCTGCTCGCGCAGCCGGGCCATGCCCCGCTCGACCGCACCGGAGTCATGCAGTGAGCGCTCGGAATACCAGACGTCGAAGTGCGTGCGGAAGAGCTCGAGCACCTGCTGCTGCTGCTCGAGCTGCAGGGCGTAGGCGGCCTCGCGGAAGGCGACGAGTTGCTCGTCGTCGGGCAGCGTGAGGAAGTCGGGATGCTCAGCGACGATACGCGCCGCCAGGTCGGCGATGTAGGCGCCGTGATAGCCGTCCTCCGGCACCGGTCGGCCGTGAGCAACTGCCATGACGGAGGCACCGAAGCGGTCCATCTGCACACCACGGTCGTTGATGTAGAACTCCGTCGCGACGTCCGCTCCGGCCGCAGCGAGCACGCGCGCGATCGCATCGCCGACCGCTGCCCACCGCGTGTGCCCAAGATGGATCGGACCGGTCGGATTCGCGGAGATGAACTCGACGTTGAATCGGCGGCCCACCAGCAGGTCGACGTTCCCGTACCCATCCCCTGCCTCGACGACGGCACGCGCGACGGCGCCCTGGGCGTCCGTCGCCAAGCGGATATTGATGAAGCCTGGGCCTGCCACTTCGGTCTGCGCAACCCCGCTGACCTGAGCCAGGCGCGCGGCCACGAGATCGGCGATCTCCCGAGGCGGGCGGCCGGCAGTCTTGGCCAGGGTCAGTGCGACAGGGGTCGCATAGTCGCCGTGCTCCTTGCTCCTGGGCCGCTCGATGACCACGTCGTCAGGCGGCTGGCCCGCCAGGGTGCCCTCGGCCTGCAGGGCCACGATGCACTCCTGCACCGCGGTGGCAAGGTCCTCGGGAGTCATGGGCGGAGCGTAATCGTCCAGCCTTCGGGCACTGCCCGGTGGATATCGCTACGAGCCTCACCGGCCGCGTGCTACGGTCACGGTGGCTGTGCTGCACATGAACCACCGTTCGTGGGTGTCGGCGTCGGTGGGTGACCATCGGCCACGATGCTCAGTTCCGAGGGGCTACCTGAGGGCGGGACGTCGGCTCGCATTATCAGCCCGCCGGGCGAGGTGCCCGGCGACCACGTATCCGCATTTGGGATCTAGCAGTAGGAGTTACCCCGCATGGCACAGGGAACTGTCAAATGGTTCAACGCCGAGAAGGGCTTCGGCTTCATCGCTCAGGCTGACGGGGGTGCCGACGTTTTCGTGCACTTCACCGCCATCCAGGCCGACGGCTACCGCAGCCTCGACGAGAACCAGACGGTCGAGTTCGACATCGTCCAGGGCCCCAAGGGCCCCCAGGCCGACAACGTTCGCATCATCTGACGCACACCGTCATCGCGTGAGGCCCGTCCCCTCGGGGGGACGGGCCTCACGCATGTGCACAAGGGTGCAGCGATCGCCACGTCCCGGCTGGACGCAGCAGCCCGGCCGGGTGAGGATGGATACATGAGCGACGACATCGAGAAGCTGCTTGCCGAGGTCTCCCAGTCAACCCAACCCACAGCGAAGCCTTCGAAGGCACCCGCCAAGAAGGGGAAGGGCGAGGTAGCCAAGCAGGGGTCGGACAAGCCCGGCGGACGATTCGCCTTCGCCGTCATTACTGCCGTCGTCTTCGGCGCGATCGCCTTCATCGTCGGCTGGCTCTTCACGCCCTTCGTGCTCACCGGAACGTCCATGGGCGTGGGAGCCGCGCTCGGCTCGTTTGCCACTGCGCTGCTGGCAGGGCCGCCGCGCTGGTTCTCGTCGTAGCCGCGACTGTTACCCTCGGACCTCCCCAGCCCCCGTAGCTCAGGGGATAGAGCGCCGGTTTCCGGTACCGAAGGTCGCAGGTTCGAATCCTGCCGGGGGCGCAACTGCGCAGTCCCAAGCCCTAGGCTCCGCCCGTGGACAAGCCTCCCTTGACCGACCGCGAGCTCAGGCGCAACCGCCTCTTCACCACGAGCGGCGTGGTGATCGAGTGGTACGACTTCATGGTCTACGGCCTCCTGGCCACGACGCTGCAGCAGGTCTTCTACCCCACTGACAACGCGACGGTCGGCCTCATCCTCACGTTCGCGACATTCGCGGTGGGCTACATCGCTCGCCCCATCGGTGGCCTGGTCATCGGGCGTCTCGGCGACACCCGGGGACGCCGATTCGCACTCGTGCTCTCGACCACCCTCATGCTCATCCCGCTCGCCATCACCACGATCCTGCCTACGTACGACCAGATCGGGATCCTCGCCCCGATTCTCCTCACCCTGATGCGCCTCATGCAGGGCTTCTCCGTAGGCGGCGAGTACTCGGGCGCACTTACCGCGCTGAGCGAGTCGGCCGGACAGTCAGGGCGAGGACGCAGCGTCTCGCTCGGGCTCGCGACCGCCATGGGCGGCAACCTGCTCGCGTCCCTCGTCGTCTTCGTCACCACCGTCATCTGGGGCCAGGAGGCGCTGGTCGAGGGGACCTGGCGCGTGCCCTACGCCATCGGCTTCGTGCTCGCGGTCGTCGCGGTGCTCATGCTCCGCAAGATGCGCGAGACGGCGTCGTTCGAGCAGGCGGTCGAGGCTGGCGACACCGGCACGCCGGTGGGCTACCTGATGCGCATTTACCCCGGCGCGACCTTCCTCATGCTCGCCCTCGCCACATGGAGCGGAGTCACTGTCTACACGCTCATCTCGTGGATGCCGTCGTACCTCGAGACCGTCGTCGGCATCAGCGATGCTCGCGCTGACCTCGTCTCAGCACTGATCTCGGCCATCTACATCGTGCTCATCGTGCCCGTGGCGATCCTGGGCGATCGACGAGGCCGACGCCCACTCATGATCGCGTCCGTCATCGCGTACGCCGTCCTCGCGATCCCGTCAATCCTGCTTCTCAACTCCGGTGTCGTCGCGGGCGTACTGCTGTCGATCCTCATCCTCGCCACCCTTCAGACGTTCGTGGACTCGACCACCACGACCGAGATGACCCAGCTGGTGCCGACCAAGGTCCGCTACACCGGCCTGGCACTGACCTACAGCATCGGCATGATCATCGGCAGCTTCACGCCGGCCATCGAGGAGGCCCTCCTCGGCTCCACCGACAGCATCCTGGTGCCGGCATTTGTGCTCATCGGCATCTCGCTGCTGCTCATCCCCGTGATCGTGGTCTTCCCCCGATACGTGCGTCGCGCGCAAGCCGAAGACGTCGTTGGAGCCGAGGCCGACGCCCGTTAAGGGCCGCCGCAGCCCACGACACCTGACCGAAGGCCGGACAGGGCGGCCGCAGAAGCAATACCGTCGGCCTCACGAACCCCCGCCGAAAGGAAGGCTCGCCATGTCGGCCCAGCGTGACCGCCTCGACCCCGCTTCGCGGGAGCCCCTCGAGCAACTCCTTGCCGCCGTGCCCGGAGGCTTCAACGCCATCCCCGACATCGTCGAACGACGGGCTTTCGTCCGGCAACTGCTGCAGACCATGACGGCCGACATCCCGCCCAACGACCAGGTGGTCACCGAAGAGCGCACCATCCCCGGGGCACCGGGTGAACCCGACGTTGCCGTTCGCATCTACACGCCCGCGCAGGCCACCGGGACACTCCTTCCGGGGATCCTCTACATCCACGGTGGAGGGATGATCATCGGCGACCTCGACGGGGAGCACCTGCGTGCCGAGATGCTCTGCCAACTCACCAACACCGTGGTCGTGTCGACGGACTACCGCAAGGCGCCGGAGCACCCCCATCCCGCGCAGGTCAACGACTGCTACGCCGCGCTCACCTGGATGGCGGCCCACGTCGGAGAGCTCGACATCGACCCCGCACGCATGGCCGTCTACGGCGGCAGCGCCGGCGGCAATCTCGCCATCGCCACCACGATGATGGCGCGCGACAAGGGCGGGCCCGCCATCTCCTTCCTCATGGCGCCGTACCCCATGCTCGACGACCGCAACGAGACCGCCTCAAGCCAGGAGGTGACCGAGGTCGGCATCTGGGACCGCGCCGGCAACATCGAGGCCTGGGACTGGTTCCTCGGTGGGCAGCCAGCCGACGACTACGCCGCCCCGGCGCGCGCAACGGATCTCTCCGGACTGCCGCCGACATTCATCGACGTGGGCGAGATGGATCTCTTCCGCGATGAGGACATCGCCTTCGTCTCCCGCCTCCTGCAGGCGGGTGTGCCGACTGAGTTCCATATCTACCCCGGGGCCTATCACGCGTCGGAGGTCTTCGCGCCCGAGGCCCCACTCAGCCAACGGATCTGGGCGGCCCGTTTCTCGGCGCTGACGCGCGCTCTGCATCCGTGAGTACCTGCACCGCTGAACCGCACGCATGAGGCACGTATGCCATTGAGAGAGCGACGGACATTCGCGCACCCGCCGGGACAGGTCCGCGAGTGCGCACTCGCGGTGCTGCGCGAACGCGGGTACGAGGTGACCCTTGTCGGTGAGTGGTCGGCATTGGCCAGTCGCGGGAGTGTGGGTCGCAACGTTCTCCTCGGCGGCTTTGCCCAGCGGATGGAGTTGCGTCTTGACGTCTACGCAGGACCGGGCGCCGACTCGACCGTCGATTGCGGAGTGCGCGATGAAGTCTCATCGACGCTCATGGGTGGAGCCGTGGGGCTCGCAAAGACGTCGCGGGAGATCACGGGAGTGTTGGACTCCCTCGAGGCACTTCTGAACGGCTGATCGCAGCCTGCCGACCCGCCTTCGGGTGAGCGTAGGGTGTCCCGGTGCTCGCCGCCTGGCACGTCATTACCCTCGCCGCCCTGGCAGCAACCGGCATCGCACTGTGGGTTCGCCGCACCTACGACGGTAGGGCCGCCGCGATCACGGCCAGCCTGTCGGCGGCGGCACTCGCCTGCCTGTGGCTCGCCTACGAGGTCATCCCGATCGAGCAATGGCGCAGGGAGAGCCTGCCGATCGGCTTGGCCATCTTCGCGCTGCCCGCCGCGACCGCCGTAGCGATCGCCCTCGTGCGGGCGCGGCGCGCCGCCACCAGGCCAACCCTGGCGGCCACGGCGTACCTCACCGCCCTGTGGGCTACTCCGGCGATCCTGCTTTACGTCTCGCAGCGCAAGCCCTTTAACGGCGACCTAGCCAACCTGCTGTGGTGGGCGGGCACGTCGATCGCCATCTACATCCTCGTGCCGGTCATCTACGCGCGCACCTTCGGACAGTCGGTGCGCGGATACGGACTCTCGGTGTCGTTCGTGCGCACCGAGGGGATCCTCATCGCCCTCATCGCCCCGGTTGCCCTCGCCATCGTGTGGCTCGCGTCCGCGGATCAGCGCTTCCTCGACACCTACCCCTTCTACAAGGGCGACGGGTGGTCCCTAGCCGCGTTCGAGGTCGCCTACGGTGCCTCGTTCGTCGCCCTGGAGTTCTTCTTCCGAGGATTCCTCGTCTTCGCAGGCCAACCCGTGCTCGGTGTCCACGCTGTGCCGGTCATGGCGTTCACCTACTGCCTGCTGCACCTGGGCAAGCCGCTGCCCGAGGCAGCATCGAGCCTCGTCGGCGGCCTGATCCTGGGCTACCTCGCACTGAGACTGCGCTCGATCCTCGCCGGCGTCGTCGCACACCTCACCATCGCGTGGGGCATGGACTCATTCGTGCTGTCCCGCTCCTAGGAGGACTTCATGGCGGCGCGCACTGCCTCGGGGAAACGACTCGAGTGACCGAGGTAGCCCGCCAGCGACGCCGCGTCTCCCGTCGTGGCATGAAGGAGCCCAAGCGCGGAGCCCAACGCCCGCGCACGCGCGCGCTTGGGTCCCCAGTCGGGGAGTGACTTGGCTGCACGCGCACGCGACCACACACGAGCTGTCGCTCCATCGGCACTCGTCGACCATCCTGCAAACTCCGACGGAATCAGCGGGACGCTCTCACGGGCGAGCAGCACGCGCTGCACATCGGAGCCGTCACGCCACGCTCCGTAGTCATCCTCGCGCGACGAGGCCTCAGCCGGGGCTGCCTCGAGCAGGATGACGTCATCGGTGCCCTCTCCGCGCGCCATGAGGATCAGCACCCTGCCCGCGGAGTCGGCGAGCGCGTCGGCGACGCGATACTGCGCGAGGAGACGCGCAGCGGGCTCGGGCAGGCTCTCGCGGTACTGAGCGAGCTCGGCCCCGAGGTCCTGAGCTGGCCCGGCCTCGGCACCCCACCGGAGGCTGACGCGATCGGAGCGCAACTGGGCGGGGGCGGATTTGCCGGACACGAGCCGGCGTACCGCAGCCTCGGACGAAGCAACCGCGGCCGGCTCGATGTCCTTGGCAAGTCGGGACGCACGTCTCAGCGCTGCCGCCCGCACCGCGTGAAGCGGCTCCGCGGCGATGGCCGCGACCGCCGCCTGATACGCCTGGGCCATCACCTCGGCCGCCCCGCCAGTAAGGCCACGGCGCCGAGCGAGGTCGAGCAGGTCGGCCTCCCAGGGCCCGGGCAGCGCATCGTCGACCGCGAGAGCGTCGATGATGGGGGCTCGGGGACCTTGAACGGCGCCCAGCGCATCGGCGCACATCCACACGACGTACCCGCTCGCGTTGTCATCGAGCGCGTCATCAAAGTCGACGTCATGGCGACGTTCGCGTCCGCGGGACCGCCGCTGTGCCGCGTCCAGCGCTCCATCCGACTGCGGCGGATCGGCGTAGGTGCGCCAGGGAGTGCTCACGCCACCGCCTCCGGGATGGGCACCTGAGTCGCCGGCGTGCGCATCGCCTCCCGAATCGCCGCGTGCACGGTCGGCGATACGAGGTACGTCGAGTCCAGATGGGCCGTCGCGGCACCGGCCACGGCTGCTGCGAGACGGGAGAACGCATTGGCGGGTGAGGCCCAGCCCGTCGTCGGCGAGAGGAAGAGGTCGCACGCGGCCGGGAAGCTCTCGGCGAGACCGCGGCCTGCCGGCACAGGGTCCAGCAGGTGCACGACATTGAGCCAGGCACCGATGCGGTCATAGGGGAAGGTGAGAGGTTCGACCTCGACAGCGGGCTGCGAGAGGGGGCTGCCCAAGGTGACGAGCAGATCCATCTCGATGCGGGGGTCGGCGAGGAGATCCCAGGCGACGAGCGAGCCGAGCGAGTGCGCGACAACGACCCGCGGCCTCGGCGCGCGAAGCAGGGCGAGCGAGGCACGGTGCAATACGGCGGCGCGGCGAGCCTCGTCATCGAGGTACCGGCCCACCTGATCGAGGCCGAAAACCGGCGTGCGCAGCATCTGCGTGAGGGGGAGGCGCTCGGCGATGTCAGACGGATGGGGCAGCAGCGCCGGCCAGGTCAGCGTGCTGGACTCCCCCACGGCATCGATCATCCGCGTCAGCCGGCGCTGTCGCGTCAGGTAGTCCAGGCGTGCGCGATCACTCGGCCCGTTCGAGTCGGCGACTGATCGGCGCGCATGGACCGAGCCCGAGGTGGTCAGTACGTCGTCATACGTCGGAGCCGAGAAGTCGACGGTAAGACCCCCGAGAGCTTCGCGGATCGGCCGCCACCACATGTCACGCGCCCCACCGACCCCATGGAGGTAGACCACGCTGCCGTGCACGGAACGGGTCGCCACGTGACGAGAGTACGGCCCGTGACGTCGTGCGGGCCGCCCGCCAGGCGGCTGCAGCCTGGGGGCGCTGGTCGGACCGGTGGCACGGCGGGGCAGCCGGGCGAGGTGCTGCATGGCTTCCGCATGGTGTGCGCAGGCGAGCCAGGGGCTGGCGATGCCGAACATCCGGGGCGGGTGTGACTGATCGGATGATCTGTGACTCCTGGTGGTCAAGTTTTTTGAAAATGTTCCGACACACCCTTGCGCTGCTTGCGCGCAGCGAATAGAAATGTCCTGTCGCAAGGGAAACCGAGCGGCCGGAGCAGCGGAGATCGAGTCGCAAGACGAGATCGGAGGCAACTCCCCACCCCGGTGTCGCGGGGGGGCCGAGGCTTCGGGATCGACTGAAGCGGTGCAAGCCGCGCTGGAGGCGCCCCGGCAACGGGTGCGACGGAGGAGGGGCGACACCCCGGACTTCCCCTCACGGGACCAGTAGGTGCGATCCGAGGCGAGACCCCTGGAACTCATACTTCCAGGGGTCTCGTCCTTTATAGGCCTAGCTCGGACGTGGATCCAGGAGCCACGCCGGAGAGGGTCGCAGCCAGATGTGCGAATCCCTCGTCCAGGCTCACCTGAGGCGACCAGGCCAGGGCGGCACGGGTCCCCCGCTGATCGAACCAATGCGCCGTGGCGAGCTGCTCCGCGAGGAACGAGGTCACCGGGGGTTCACCCTCGCGTCCCGTGCGCTCCCAGAGGCGCTCGAGCACCAGGCCGCCAAGGCGCGCGGCGGCAAAGGGCACGCTGCGCGTGGGGCCCGGGACTCCGGCTGCCTGAGCGATACGAGTGAGCATCTCGCTCACCGTCCGCGGCTCGCCGTTGGAGATGACGAAGGCCCTCCCTCTCACCTGCGGATTCTCCGCGCGGTCCACGGCAGCGGCGATGGCCGTGCCCGCGTTGTCGATGTACGTCGTATCGATCAGCGATGCCCCGCTGCCGATGAGGACGAGTCGCCCGCTGCGCGCACGCTCGATGATGCGCGCGGTCAACTGGGTGTCCCCCGGCCCCCACACCAGGTGCGGTCGGATGACCGTCACGGCCATCTGAGGGTCAACGCCGGACAGCACCGCCGCCTCCGCCATTGCCTTGCTCCGCGAGTAGTGACCATGGGCGCGCTCGGGGACTGCCGGCTCGCATTGGGCACCGACGAGGGCGTATCCGGCATGCGCGACGGACGGCGAGGAGACGAGGACGAATCGGCGCACGCCTGCGCGCTGTGCTGCAGCGAGCACCTGGTGTGTGCCGACGACGTTGACTCGCTCGAAGTCCTCCCATGGGCCGGTGATGTCCACCTTCGCCGCGGCGTGCACGACGGCAGTGCAGCCGGCGAATGCCTCGTCGAGCGCCTCGCTGGGTCCCGAGATGTCCGCGCGGAAGCCGCGAGCACCCGCCGCTCGAAGTTCCGCGGGAACGTCACCGCGCTGGACAGCCACGACGTCGTTACCGCGATCAAGCAGGGCGCGCGCCGCAGCGCCACCGACCACACCCGACGCCCCCGTCACCGCGATGCGCTCACCCATCGGTGCGCTCCCCGGCGAGGAGATCGGCTGCCTCCCGGCCGATCCTCGTACGGTCGACCTTCGATCGATGCCGTACGTCGACGGGAAGTTCGCGCATCGTGAGGACGGCGGCAACGTCCACGCCCGTCTCGTCGCGCACGGCTGCGCGAACGCGCTGAGTGAGATCTGTGTCCGCAAGTCCGAGGGGCGGCCCGGGGGCGAGCAGCACGATGACGGGCACCTGCACGCCGGCCGGTCCTATACCCACGAGTGCCGCCAGCGGCGTTCGGGCCGCGCGCTGCGCCGCCAGCTCGGCGGCCACAGGCGTGACGGGCCCATCGGGACAGGTCAGCACGTGCGCCAGGCGCCCCTCCACCCACAGTCGCCCCGCATCATCCAGATGCCCGACGTCACCTGTGCGGTGCCACCCCTCGGGTGAATCGGCCCGATGCTGGGTCGCCCAGCGACGGTCATAGCGATCGCGCATCCAGTCGCAGCGCACGATCACCTCACCCGTCGTTCCTGGCGCGCACCCTGGATCGACGCTCGGCACTCCGGACGCATCCAGGGCGGCGATGTCGATGTCGACTCCCGGCAGCGGTCTTCCCACCAGGACACCGTGGCCGTGAGCCTCGCGGAGCTCAGCCAGGGTGACCTCCGTCAGTGGCAGTGCCTCGGTCATTCCGTACGGCGTGGCGAGAACGGCCCGCGGCAGGAGTCGACCCGCGCGCTCGAGCAGATCGAGCGGCACGGGCGCGCCGGCGACGAGCAGCGATCGCAGACCGTCGAGCGCGCGACGCTCATGCATGTCCAGATGCTCACCAGATTCGACAATGGCGCGCAACGCGGTGGGCGACGCCCACGCGAAGGTGCCGTCGACCGCGGCGGCGGCGTCCGCGAAGGCACGAGCGCTCAGCGTGCTCGCATCCGTGAGGTCCATGTCGGGGATGGCCGAGGCGATCCCGAGCGCTGGGCCGAGGACCGACCACGGCGCGAAGGCGGCCACGAGGGCGTCCTCCGGTCCGATGCCGTATGCCCGGTGAAGCGCATCGCGCAGGTGGCCGAGTCGGGCGTGGGTGTAGACCACGCCCTTCGCCGGGCCGGTCGCGCCCGAGGTGAAGGCGACAAGCGCATCGGCGTCGCCGGGTGGCGGAGAGGGAAGGTCGGCGGTCGCGAGATGGTCGCGCCCTCGGCGCGCGACCTCGGCCAGGGAGGCGTCGGCGCCGAGCACGCGCGTGGCCGGTCCCGTGCGTCCGACGAGGATGCGCACACCTGGGAGCCCGAGCGTGCGTGCGAGACCGAGTCCCGCGGGAATACCGATCACATGCGTCGCTTCGGCTGAGCGCAGGGCCCTGCGCATGCCGCGCACACCGAGCCCGGAGTCAGCCACCACGACAATCGCCCCGATGCGCCACGCGGCGTAGACCGAGGCGATGAGGTCCGCACCGGGGGGCACGAGCAGGGCGATGCGGTCCCCCGGGCGCACGCCCATGGAGATGAGGCCCGCGGCTATCTCGCGTGTGCGCGTCGCGAGCATGGTCCAACTCACACGCCGATCGGATCGCAGGTCCGCGAGCGCGATGCCCGGGTCCTCCGAGCGCTCCATGAGCGCCTGCCCGATCGGCCCGTCCATCACAGCCGCGGGGGACGCGGCCGGTCGCGCCTGGAGAACACGCGACTTCGTCCAGGCAATCACGTCATCGCACCACTGCTCCGCGTCCTCGATGACCAGGTGTCGTGCCTTCTCGTAGCGATGGACGTCCGCATGCGGCATTCGCGAGCCGAGGTCGCGCAAGTAGCGATCGGAGAACACCGGATCGTCCGATCCCCACGCGAGCAGCACGGGGACATCCAGGGAGCGAATGCCGTCAGCGATCGCGTCGAGGGTCGCGGCGCTCGGGTGGTCTGCTGCGAGGGGGATGTCGGCGACGAAGTCTCCGATCGACCGGCGACGCGCGCGATCGGTGTACGGCGCACGGTAGGCCCGAGCCACCTCGGGCGGCATCGCACGGGACATCGCGGTCGTCCCGCGCACGAACGTCGACGTGCGCCGGGTCACCGCGTCGAGCATGGGACGCGACCGGGCGATGCGGATGAGTGTTGGCGCCGGAGCGCCAGCGGGCTGATGCACCGCGGTGTTGCCGAGAACGACCCCGGCGAGGTCGGCGCGATGCTCCAGAGCCCACCCGAGCGAGATCGGACCGCCCCAGTCGTGCGCAACAGTGACGACAGGGCCGCTGACGTGCATCGCATCGGTGAGCGAGCCGAGGTCCGCCACGCGATCGGCCAGGCGACGCATCGGCGCATCCTCCGCGAGGCGATCGGAGTAGCCCATGCCGATGTGGTCCACGGCAATGACTCGCCAGTCCTCGGGTGCGAGCGCGAGCAATCGGCGCCAGAGGTAGGACCACGTGGGATTGCCGTGCACAGCGAGCATGGTCAGGGTGGGGGTGCCCGATGCTGGACGCTCGAGGACATGCATGGTGACGCCGCCGATGTCGACTAAGCGAGACCAGGCCGGATCGACGCCGGGCAAGCCCGATAGGGCCGGCCCGGGCACATCCGGAATGCGCGCACTCATCGCGGCGCGGGCTACCAGGAGATCTCGATAACGCTGGCGTTGAGGCCCGAGCCGATGCCCAGGCACCCGACGCGGTCACCCTCGCGGAGATCGTCGGCGGCCAGCGCGAGCGTGAAGGGAATCGACGCCGGTCCGATGTTGCCGTAGCGGGGGAAGGTCATGGGCACGCGTGCCGGGTCGATGCCGACAGCCGCCGTCACGGCCTGCGTGTGGACGTTCGATACCTGATGGATGATGTAGCGGTCGAGATCAGACCAGTCGAAGAGCTCAGCCGCCTCCTGCCACAGGGCCACGGACAACTCAAGCCCCGCCTCGAGCAGTGCCCGGGAGTCGGTGCGCATCTGATTCATGTCGCCGACGCAGATGTTGTGGTGCTGGGTCGCCGCGCGGGATACGCCTCCGACGAAGCGATGGCCCTCAGGATGCTCCGTGGCCCGCCCGAGGACCATCGCCGCCCCCCCGGAGCCCAGCGTCAGGGAGGCGAAGTTCTCGAAGATGTCTGCGACGGTGGTCTCAGGTCCCTGCAGTCGCTCGATGGTGCGTTCGTGCAGTCCGCGAGAGCCCTCGCCATCGACGATCACGGCATAGTCAATCTGCCCGGCATCGATGAGCGTGCCTGCGAGGTGCATGCCGTTGACGAAGCCGAGGCAGGCATTGGACAGGTCGAAGTTGAGGGCGTGCGGCGCCAACCCAAGTTGATGGTGCACGTCGACGGCTGCGGATGGCTCGAGATGCGCCTTGGAGACTGACGTATCGATGAGGAGACCGATGCGCTCCGGAGCAACGCCCGCATCGGCGATCGCCTTGGCACCGGCCATGGCGGCGGCATCGGCGAACGTGACGTCCTCGGGCCACCAGCGCCGTTCGATGATGCCGGCCAGCCCCTCGAGGAGCCCGGGGCGGACATCGAGGCGCGCGTAGGTGTCAGCCAGGGCCGCATCGATCTCCGCTGAGGTGACCACGATGGGTGCCTCGGCGACGCTGACGGACAGTACCGCCGTGTCCGTGAACCGGAAGGTGGCGTTTCCGCCACCCGTGCGCTCGCTCATCAGATCCTTCCCACAGGAGGACAAGTCTCACATGTGCCTCCTTGGGGCGCCCGCTGCCCCTCGGCGGGGCCGGGGGGCTCACTCGGGGTCGCCGGACTCCCTGTCGTGCATGTCCGCGAGGAACTGCTCGACCTGGGCCGCAATCTCGTCACCCGACGGCACCTGGCCGCCCGGGGCGAGCTCGGAACCCGCGATCGTGGGCTGCCCGGCAGCACCCCTCAGGGCGGCCAACTGGTCGTACTGCTGCTCCAGGGCATGGACGATGGTGACGAACTCCTCGCTGTTCTGCAGTTGCTGGGCGATCTCCCCCTCCGCACGGGATGCGGGAGCGCGCAGGTCATCGACGGGAAGCACGAGCCCGGTGGTGGAGCCTAGAGCCTCCAGCGCGGTGATGGCCGCGGACGGGTATTCGAACTGGCCGAGGTAGTGGGGCACGTGCGTGGCGATGCCGATCGCCTGCTCGCCTGCCTCGCCGAGTCGCAACTCCAGCAGTCCACCGATGTGGCCGGGCACCTGCAGGTTGCCCGCCACGGTATGCGGACTGGAGACCAGGGAGGGCACGTTGCCGTGCACGGTTACGCCGAGAGGGCGAGTGTGCGGTGCCGGCCACGGGATCGCCGACAGGCCCACGGTCAACTTCGTACCGGTGCGCCGCACGATCTCGAGGATCTCGTCAGAGAAGCGCTGCCACTGGTAGTCCGGCTCCGGACCCGTGAGCAGCAGGAACGGCGTGCCCGCGGCGTCGGTGACCTCATGCAGGGCGATCTGTGGCATGTCGACCGCAGCGAAGTGGTCTGCAACGAAGGTGAGCACGGGCCGGCGGGCCCGGTAGTCCAGGACCTGGTCGACATCGAAGGTGGCCAGCAGACGCGGGTCGCGAGCCTGGAGCGCGCGAGCGGCCATGGCGGTCGCGCCGCCCGCATCGAGGAATCCCGTGAACGCGTGTACGAGGACGTGACGGCCCTCCACCGGGGTGGGGTCGCCGTGCCAGGTGACGAGCGAAGTCATGAACCCTCCTTGCAGACAGTGTCGCTGGGGGCAGCAACGCTCGCGAGCCGGAAAACCTTCCCCCCAGTCAGGCTCGGTGGCACACTTTCCCAGATCCCGGACACTGGCCCCTTGGAGGACTCATGCGCCGCATGCTCACCGCCGTCACCAGCACCGCCCTCATGGCCGCGGCGATCGGCTTCGCGGCCCCCGCGTCCGCCATGGTCGCCGCCGACGTCCAGGCGATCCGCCTCAGCGCCCCCTACGCCCAGGCGCCGACAGATGTCGTCGTGGTGGCCAAGCTCACCCAGACCTCCTACGAGAACATCTCTCTCAACATCGCCCTCCACGGCTTCCGCGCCCACCAGGTGTTCGCCTACGGCGATGGGCAGTGCCCGACGTCCGTTGCCGTCGTTGATGCCCCGGTCACCGTCTTCGAGTGCGGCTGGCAGGAGGAAGGCGGTATCGCGAAGCTGCGCCTCGCGCTCGAGGGCACGATGCCGTCCGGCAAGGTCAAGGTCCGGATCAAGTCCGATGCCGTGACCGCTCCGGCCAGGGCCGGCACCTATCGCGTGACGATGTCGAGCTGGGCTTTCGACAAGGTGATCACCAAGATCGCTATCACCTCAGGACCGTTCAAGTAAAACTCGCGGCACCCTTCACGTGGGCCTCGCGGCCCCCGTTAATTGGGCCTCGCGGCCCTGGCACCGCCGGCTACTTCGGCTGCTCTGGCTGATCCAGGTCCTTTGCCACGGCCTTCTTGGCGGCCTTCCCAGGAGATGCCTTCTTGGCCGGCGCCTTCTTGGCCGGCTTGCCGTCAGAGGCTTTGCGCGCGGGCGACTTCTTGGCGGAGGCCTTCTTCGCGGGAACCTTCGTCGCGGATTCGGGTTCCGCGGGGGCGTGGTCCTCGGCGGTCTCGGACTCACTGAGTTCCTCCGCGGCTGCGGCAGCGGCGCTCTTCACCACGTCTGCCGTATCGGCCGCGGCGGCCTTGGTCGCGCTCGCAGCACCCGCAGCAGCAGCGGAGGTCACGTCGGCCGCATCGCTCATCGCGGCACCCGCGCTGGCGGCCGCAGCGCTCACGGCGTCGGCAACGACTGGCGGCACGGCAGGCGAGGAATGCGCGGCATCCGATGCCGTCCGCGCAGCCCTGTCCGCCAGGCCCGCCGCCGTGGTGGCCGCGCCCGAGACTCCGGCAGCGGAACGGCCGGCGAAGCTCGACAGGGAGTCGGCCCAGGCATCGGCACGCTCGGCGACCGGGTCGGTGTGCTGATAGCGGCGCCACGCGGCCACTCCCGCAGCGGCGCCGGCGACCGCGGCAGCGATGAGGAATACCCGGCGCATCGAACCTCCAAGGGTGGACTCCCCCGACCGTAGCAGCGCCCGCCGAAGGCCGCCGGGGATCAGCGCTGCTTGCCGGAGAAGTACGCCAGGAACAGGTCCTTGGGTCCGGTCCCGGAGAGGAATCGATCCCGCTCCGCCGGGGGCAACGTCAGCGCGTACTCGCAGACTCGGGACCAAGCTCCGCCTACTGCTCGCGTGAGCGACCCTGCCACGGTCGCGGAAATCGCCGACGTCGCGACCTGACCGCCGGGGACGAACTTGAGCAGGCTTGTCGCGATGTAGCGCCCTGCCATGGTGGCACCGCCGGTGAGGATGACGGCGCCAGCGGCGGCGAGCGCACGTGAGCGATCCGCCGGCAGGCCGTAGGCCGCCGTGATGCGCGCGATCATCGTGACTTGCGTGGGAACCAGGATGGCAGCGTCGGCGAAGGGAATGGGAGTCGCACCGACCCCGGCAGCGATCGCAACCGACGCAGTGATGATCTTCTTGGCCGCCTGTCTTTTACGCTCCCAGTCGAGGATCTGCGCGGCGGTCAGGGCCGCGGTAGCAACCTCCGGGACGACGAGGTACGTCGCATCGAGCAGGTCCTGAAGACCGAAAGCGGGCGAGCCCGTGAAGGGGTCCTCCATCGCGTTCGTGAGCAGGACGTTGCCCGCCGGGCGCAAGGGCAGGCCGAGTGACTCGATGTAGGCAGCGAGTTCAAGGGCATCGGGGTGCGGAACACCGTCTCGGGTGGGCACCTGCGTCATCACCATGATGACGGGCAGCCCGAGATCGGAGAGCGCTCGAACGAACTCGCCCTGGCGTTCCTCGAAGCGACGGTCGGACCAGCGCACGAGGTACCACGCCGCATGGATCTGCTGGTCGACGGGCAGGGTGCGCGATTCGGCTACGCGCGATCGCAGCGCCTCGAGGATCTCGTCGCCGGAGGCACCGGTCTCGAAGCCCTCGGAGTCGTAGAGCCCGAGCATGCCCCCGGGATGGCGGTAGTAGACCAGGCCGCGTGTCACGGGCCGGCCGACGCCGGTCTCGGCCACCTGACTGCCGAAGATGGCGTTCACCAGGGTGGACTTGCCGACGCCGGTCTTGCCGAAGACCGCGAGATTGAAGCAGCCGAGCGAGGCGAAGGCCTCCGTCAGGCGATCGGCGAAGAGCGACTCGACCTCGGCCTGGGGCATGTCGACGGCCTTGCCCGGCTTGACGGGCTCGGGGGCACGGCTCGGGGAGTCACTCATGGGACCACGGTAGGCGCACAGCGACCACGGATGCCCAACGACCGCATGGATCGACCTCCCCCACCCCCACCGGGTTACCGTGGTCGGATGCTGCGTCCACTGGCCATCGTCGGTGCCGTGCTCGTGCTCGTCGCGGTCGCCGGCGCGGGCGGGATCCTCGCGCTGGGCGGAGCTGATCTCCTGCGCGACCGGGTGGTGGTCGTCCCCGAGGAATATCGACCGGTCATCATCGAGGCTGCCCAGCGGTGCCCCGTCGTGCCCGCCACGGTCCTCGCAGCGCAGCTCGCCTCGGAGAGCAGCTGGGACCCGCGCGCCGTCAGTCCCGCGGGTGCGACCGGTCTGGCGCAGTTCATGCCAGAGGTCTGGGCGCAGTACGCCGTCGACGGTGACGGCGACGGAGACACGGACATCTACGACCCGATCGATGCGATTCACTCAGCGGCGGCGCTCAATTGCATCAACGCCGATCTCGTCGCGGATGTGCCGGGCGATCGAGTGCGCAACATCCTCGCGGCGTACAACGCCGGATTCAACCAGGTGCTCAAGTACGAAGGGGTTCCCCCGTTCCCTGAGACAGAGCAGTACGTCGAGCGCGTGCTGTCGCGCGCTGCCCAGATCGAACTCTAGGCGCGCGGGTTCCCGAACATGTCCGAGTTGCCTCGGGCATCGGCGACCAGGCCGGGCACGACGTCCGTGAGCTCCGCCGGATTCCAGCGACCGCCGTCCTTCGTCGCCGTCGGGCCTTTGATCCACGGCTCAGCGACGCCGATCTCGTTGCCCGTCACTGTGAAGATGCGACCGGTCACTCCTGCCGAGAGCGACGATCCGAGCCAGACGACGAGCGGGGAGATGTTGGCCGGATCCATCGGGTGATAGCCCGACTCGTCGGGCTCGAGGCCGCTCATGTCCGAGAAGAGGGGCAGGCCCTCGGTCATGCGCGTGAGCGCGACTGGCGCGATGGCATTGGCGGTCACTCCCAGGCGCGCCAACTCGTCGGCGAGAATGACCGTCATCGCGGCAATGCCCGCTTTGGCTGCGCCGTAGTTTGCCTGGCCGATATTGCCGAAGATCCCCGAAGGGGATGACGTAGAGATGATCCGCGCGTCATTGGTCTCGCCCGCCTTGGCGCGAGCACGCCAGTAGTCGACGGCATGCCGGCTCACCGCGAAGGTGCCGCGCAGGTGCACGGCGATGACCGAGTCGAACTCCTCCTCGGTCATGTTGACGAACATCCGATCGCGCAGGATGCCGGCGTTGTTGACGACCACGTCGAGGCCACCGAAGACGTCGATGGCAGCCTGCACGATGCGCCCGGCACCGGCATAGTCCGTGACACTGTCGGTGCTGGCAATCGCCTCGCCGCCCATGGCGCGGATCTCGTCGACCACCTCCTGGGCCGGTCCGGCATCTGCCCCGGCACCATCGACCGAGCCACCGAGATCGTTGACGACCACCCGAGCGCCCTCGCGGGCGAAGGCCAGCGCGTGCTCGCGGCCGATACCGCGGCCGGCACCCGTGATGATGACGACCCGACCCTCGCAGATGCCCGACATGGTGCCTCCCTCGTCAGCGGTGGACGGCTCCCCCGCGCTTCCTCGGCGAGGCTAGCGAGACGGGGACGGCGTGATAGGACGGGGTGTGCCCACGCCACGCCTGCTGTTCGTCTGCACCGGCAATGCCACCCGCTCGGTGATCGGGGCGGCACTCGCGCGACGTGACAGGCCCTCGTGGCAGGTCGACTCGGCAGGCACGTGGGCGATCCCCGGGCTGCCGTCGAGCAGGCGCACGCTCGCCGCGCTTGAATCGGTGGGCGTGAGCGCTCCGGGCCACCGGAGTACGACATTGACTCGCGATCACCTTGACCATGTGGATGTGGTGATCGCCTTCGAGCGCGACCACGTGCGGTTCATCCGGCACATGGCCCCCGAGGTTGCCGACCGCACCGCCACCCTGCCCCGCCTGCTCGTCGATGACTGGCCAGGCGCCGACCTCGCCCGGGAGAATCCCATGGACTGGGACGAGGTGGACGACCCCGCCGGAGGGGACGTCGACGACTTCGTCCGCTGCGCCAGCACCATCGACACCCAGGTAGCCCTGCTGCTATCGAAGATCGACGGCCACGCCTAGCCGATGACGCCGCTGTCTGCCAGCGAGAGCACCCGATCGGCGTCGACTCCCCAGTCGATCAGGGTGTCGCGGCGCGGCGCGCTGACCGGAGTTGGAACGTCCGGGGCCGTGCGCGAGAAGCGTGGCGCGGGGGCCGGCTGCACGAGGCCGTTGATGTCAATGAAGGTGCCGCGGGCCGCTAGGTGGGGATGCGCCGGCGCTTCGCTCATGGTGAGCACGGGAGCGACACAGGCATCGGTCCGGTCGGCAAGCACCGCCCACTCGTCGCGGGTCTTGGTCGCCACGACGTCGGCGAAGGCGCGGCGAAGGTCATCCCAGCGGGAGACGTCGAACTGGGCCGGGAGATCGGCATCCGCAAGATTCGCGATGCGCAACCACTCGGCATAGAACTGTGGCTCCAGGCAGGCGACGGCGAGCCACTTGCCATCGGCGGTGCGGTAGACGTCGTAGAACGGCGCCCCTGAGTCGAGCAGGTTGACACCGGTCTCCTCCTGCCACAGTCCCTGCGCAGACATGCTGTGGAACAGCGACATGAGGAGTGCGGCTCCGTCGACCATGGCTGCATCGACCACCTGGCCCTGGCCCGAGCGCTGGGCCTCCCACAGCGCCGCGAGGATGCCGACGATGAGAAGCATGGCGCCGCCGCCGTAGTCGCCCACGAGATTCAGTGGCGGCGTCGGGGGCTGACCGCGCCGAGCCGTGTGCGCGAGCACGCCCGCGATCGCGATGTAGTCGAGGTCATGGCCCGCCGCGTGGGCCCAGGGGCCGTCCTGCCCCCATCCGGTCATGCGGCCGTAGACGAGGGAGGGCTGACGCTGCAGGGACTCGTGTGGCCCGAGGCCCAGCCGCTCCATGACGCCGGGCCGGAACCCCTCGATGAGCACGTCGGCACCGGAGATGAGGTCGAGGACGAGGTCGCGTCCCTCGTCTCGACGCAGATCCACGACAACGCTTTCGCGTCCACGTCGCGTGACATCACCGAGCGGATCACCCACGGCCAGTCCCGCACGGGGAGACTCGATGCGAATGCCGGTCGCACCGAGATCAGCGAGCACCATCGCGGCGAAAGGGGCAGGGCCGATGCCGGCCATCTCGACGAATCGCAGTCCGGTGAGCGGCCCCGTCATCGGATGATCGCAATCACCTGGGAATTGTGGACCGCGAGTCGCCCGTCCGCCGTCCACAACTCGCGGCTCTCGGTCGAGTAGCCCTGGGCCAGGCCGAGCATGCGTCCATGATGGAGCAGAGGCACAGCAGGATCCAAAGTCGCCGGATCGATGAGCAGGGTCGCACTGAAGCTGAGCGTGGCCATCGGCCGCGCAGTGGAGACCTGCACGAGTGCCGCAGGCCACAGCGCATCGACCATGCCCGTCAGGGTCGCGTCGTCATACGACGGTGGCGCCACCGCTGGCGCTACCCAGCCGAGCACATCGTCGCGTGTGCCCGAGTAAGGAAAGCCGCTCACCGGTCGCACCGCGAGGTGCTGGAGGAACTCCGGCGCGAGTGGCGGTTCGAGGGTGAGCGGTTCGAGCTCTCGCCAATCGGCAGCGGCGGGCATCCGCAGGACCGGGTGACCGTCCATGTCCGGTGCACGGTCCCCGCCGAAGACAACGGTGGCGGTGGCCCACGTCTCGCCCTCCTGCGATGCGATTGCCACGTGCCACACCGCGGTGGACGAGCCGCGGCGGACCAGCGTGCATGCCACCTGCGCCGGGCCGGCGAGGACGGGGCCGACCATGTGAACGCTGATCTCGCGCAGCGGCGGCACCTCAGGGTCGACGGCGCGGGCCGCGCGGATGGCGGCGGCGACCACGAGGCCGCCCCACGCTCCTCGGCCTTGGCGCCAGCCCTCGGGGACGTCCCATACGCCGCCGCGAACATCGACGAGATCGGAGTAGGAGGCCACCGCAGGAGCCTAGCCGCGCGAGTCGCGGGAGCGAGGTGGTCAGGGGTCGCGGCTAGCCTGCGATCGTGCGCATCCTCCACACGTCCGACTGGCACCTGGGCCGGACATTCCACGGGGCCTCGCTCCACGAGGACCAGCGCGCGGCCATCGACTGGATCGTGGCCACCGCGGCCGCCGAGGACATCGACCTCATCGTCATCGCGGGAGATGTCTACGACCGCGCCGTACCACCACTGGAGTCCGTGGCCCTGTGGCAGACCGCGCTGGAGCGTCTCAGCGAGATCGCCGCGGTGCTGGTGACATCGGGCAATCACGACTCCCCCACCCGACTGGGCTTCGCCGGCTCCCTCCTCGGCCGCGCGGGCGTCCATCTGCGCACAGGGATCGACACCATCGCGACCCCCGTCGTCGTCACCGGCCGCGACGGCGTCGAGGTCGTGGCGTACGGGATTCCGTACCTCGAACCCGATCTCCACCGCGAGGCCCTGGGCGCCGAGCGATCCCACACGGCCGTCCTCGCCGCGGCGATGGATCGTGTGCGCGACGACCTGGGTCGGCGACCCGCCACACGCTCGGTCGTCGTCGCTCATGCCTTCGTCACCGGGAGTGCCGAGGCGGTGGTGAGCGAGTCCGAGCGGGACCTGCGGGTGGGCGGCGTGGGCGACGCGCCCGCGACACTCTTCGACGGAGTCGACTACGTCGCCCTCGGTCACCTGCACGGTGCCCAGCAGGTGCGCGCGCCCGGTGCGACACGGATCCACTACTCCGGTTCGCCTCTCGCCTTCTCCTTCTCCGAGGAGGCGCACCTCAAGTCGGTCACCCTCGTCGATATCCCCGCTGCCGGTGACGTCGAGGTCACCACCGTGCCCATCCCGATCGGTCGACCACTCGTGACCCTGCGCGGCGAGCTCGACACCTTGCTCGGCGACCCCGACCTGCTCATCCATCGGGACAGTTGGGTGCGGGTGATCCTCACCGATGCGCGCCGTCCCGACCATGCCATGAGCCGGCTGCGCGAGGTCTGGCCCTTCACCGCGGACCTGGACTTCGACGCGCTTCGGTCGACAACCGGCGTCGCTGCTCGTGATCTCGTAATCAACACGACTGACCCAGTGGCGATCGCGGAGTCCTTCGTCGAGCACGTCACTGCTACGCCGCCGACCGACGATGAGTCCGCCGCGCTGCGAGCCAGTGTCGAGGCTGCGCGCATCGCGGAGGTCTCCCCGTGAGGCTGCGCCGCCTGGCGATATCAGGCATCGGACCCTTCCGCGGCGAGGAGGTCATCGACTTCGACGTCCTCACCCGATCGGGTCTCTTCCTCATCGAGGGCCCGACCGGCGCGGGCAAGTCAACCATCATCGACGCGATCACCTACGCGCTCTACGGCAGCGTCGCCGGCGGTCGTGAGTCCACGACGGATCGGATCCGCAGCGACCTCGCCGAAGCCTCCACGCCCAGCTACGTCGAGCTGGAGTTCGACGTAGCTGGAACGACGTATCTGGTCAGGCGCCAGCCGGCGTACTCGAGGCCCAAACTCCGCGGAGCGGGCATGATCAAGGAGAACCCGAAGCAGTTCCTGCGGGCACTCGATGACTCCCTCGAGCCGATCACCGACGCGCGGGAGATCGCGGTGCAGGTCCAGCGCCTGCTCGGCCTCAGCGTCGAGCACTTCCGCAAGCTGGTGGTCCTGCCGCAGGGCGAGTTCGACGCTCTCTTGCGCTCGAGCCCAGCGGATCGGTTCGAGGTGCTCGGCCGTCTCATCGACGACGGGTTCATCGAGAGCGTTCAGGAGGACCTCGTCCTGCGCGGCCGCGATGCGGAGGCGCGTCGCACCGAAGTCCGCGCCCGCATGCACGAGATCTCCACAATGCTGTGCTCGCGGGCGGCGGAGGCACTCGACGACGTGGTCACCGCTACCGATCTCGACGAGGACGCCCTCGCCACGACCGTCACGGCGCTCCAGGCCCGGGTGGACCAAGCGCGCGGGGTCGCGGAGTCACTGACGGCACCCGCCGCAGCAGCGATGCAAGCGGCGGGGGCGGCCGAGGCTGAGCTGGCCCGAGCCGAGGCAGGGGCGGCGGCGCTGGCAGCGCTGGCGGCGGCCCGAACCGCGCTCCCCGAGGCCATGAGGGACCTGCCACCCGACCAACTTCGACAGCGCCGCTCCGAGACTGCCGCGTCCATAGGGCGCCTGGAGCCGTTCGCCGCATGGGAGATCGCGCGCACCGAGCGCTCGGAACGCACCGCCGAGTTGATCGCGGCCGCGCTCCAGGCACGCCACGAGATGGAAGCCGTGCGGCAGCAGGCCGAGGAACTGCCCGGGCAGCGATCCGACTGCGAGCGGCAGCGTCAGGACGCCGTCGCGTTGGCGGCCTCGCTCCAGCAGCACGCGACCGAGGTGCAGCGGCTCGGAGCGCTCGTGGCGGCCGCGGATGAGCTCAAGGCTCGCGAGGCCGAACATGCGGCGGCCTCGGCAGCCGTTCAGGCGGCCAACGACAAGGCTGAGCGATGCCGCGCCGCCACGCTCAGCGCGCGTGAGGAGCGCGTCCGCCTGCTCGAGCAGCGCCTGGCGCACAGCGCAGCAGACCTTGCCGCCCGGCTCAGCTCCGGAGATCCGTGTCCGGTCTGTGGATCACCTGATCATCCCGCCATCGCGCGTGACGTCGACGGAGTGGTCGTGAGCGAGGGGCAGATCGACGAGGCCGAGGCTGCGGTTGCGCGCGCGGAGACCGCTGAGTCGGTCGCCGCATCGGCGGCAGACACGGCCCGATCAGCGCTGGCACAGGCGCAGTCGCACGTGGATGGCTTGCGGGGACGCCTTGACGGCATCGACGTCGACGGCCTGGCCGAGTCCTTGACAGCCGCTGAGGCGGCGCTCGCGCAGGCAGGTGCTGCGTCGACGACCGTGGACGCCCTGACCGCTCGCCTGGCCGAGATCGACGCGAAGGCTGCGAGCCTCAATGATTCCAGCGCCGCAGCCTCTGCCGCCCTTGCCCAGGCCGAGGCGCTCGTAAACGCGGACGCCGAGCGGGTCGCGCAAGAGGAGGCCGCACTGCGCGAAACCGTGGGAGGAGACGGCACAGCGACGGACCTCCTGGAGGCGGCGAGAATCGCGGCCGGCGCCATCGACACCGCACTGGATGCCGCCGAAGCAGCAGCCGCGCACGCCGGGTGCGACGGCATCTCTGATCTCCAGATGCGAGCACGAACCGCTCGCGAGTCGGCCACGGCACTCGGCGAGCAGCTCGAACGCGCCCGGGAGGACCATGCGCGCCTGTCAGCCACTCGAGACGCAGTCCAGGCACTCGCCGAGCAGTGGCGCGCCGCCCACGCCGACGTCGCGGGCATCCTCGCTGCCACGGACACCGCGGTGAGCCTCGGACAACTCGTCTCGGCGCAGAGCAAGGCCAACACCAGGCGGCTCACGCTGCAGTCCTACGCGGTGCAGCGCCGTTTCCGCACGGTGCTCGATGCGGCCACCCTCCATCTTGAGCGGATGAGCGGCAGTCACTTCGCGTTCGAGCTCGACGAGTCGGTCGGCCGTGGTCAGTCGGGGCTGGGCATCGCCATGCGCGACCAGTGGAGCGGCGCCCTACGGGACCCCAAAGCGCTGTCCGGAGGGGAGACATTCATCGCCTCGCTCGCCCTGGCGCTCGGCCTCGCTGATGTGGTGCGCGAGGAGAACGGCGGGGTCGACCTCCAGACGCTCTTCGTCGACGAGGGATTCGGATCCCTCGACCAGGATTCGCTCCAGCAGGTGCTCGACCAACTCGATGCCCTTCGATCCCGTGGCAGGGTCGTGGGAGTGATCAGCCACGTCACCGAGATGAAGGACTGGGTGCACGACCGCGTGATCGTGACCCCCGGGACGCCAGGCGAGGGCAGCCGCCTGCACCAGCCGACTTGAGGTCGGCAATCCAAACCGCCTCCACACGGCCCACGGGACGTCTAGCCTGCGATCAACGCGATCGAGGAGGCGACATGGCCGCGACGGCTTCTGCAGCACCGATGAAGGACTATCGCACCGGCCGAGTCGTCGGGCTCGCGACGACAGCCGCTCTGGGTGGCTTCCTCTTCGGCTATGACTCCGCCGTCATCAACGGCGCGACCTCAGCGATCAAGTCGCTCTTCGGGCTCAGTGACC
>JBMTDJ010000007.1:0-50828 GCA_049431945.1 Candidatus Nanopelagicales bacterium
GCAGACCTGGCCTACGCGAACCTGTCCGGCGCGAACCTGACCGACGCGAACCTGATCGGCGCGAACCTGACCAACGCGAACCTGATCGGCGCGAACCTGACCGACGCGATCCTGACCAACGCGTACCTGGGCGGCGCGAACCTGGAGTTTGCGAACCTGACCAAGGCGATCCTGTCCGGCGCGATCCTGTCCGGCGCGAACCTGACCAACGCGTACCTGGGCGGCGCGCACCTGATCGACGCGAACCTGTCCGGCGCGATCCTGACCGGCGCGATCCTGACCGGCGCGAACCTGACCAACGCGAACCTGATCGGCGCGAACCTGACCGACGCGGAGTTCTGCAATACGACGATGCCGAACGGCAGCGTCAACAACAGCGACTGCTGACAGAGATAACGCACCGACACCGTTCGTAGTCGTCATTCCAAGGTATTGCAGCCCACAGCGCAAGGTAGGTTAGGCGGCGTGCACAGCGCTCAGACGTCCCTACTGCGCGATTACCTCGACTAGGCCGGCGGCTCGTGAGTTCCGCGGCGATCGATCGCGCCACCGTCGACTACTTTGACAGCCACTGCCACGAATACGGTCGTGACCGGATCCGTGGAGTAGCGCGCATGCTCGCGCCTTACGTAGGGCCCGAAGCGCGGATGATCGATGTGGGCTGCGGCACCGGGGCCAATCTGGCTCGCCTCTCGCGGGCATTAGGAATCACCGACCTCACGGCGCTCGACGCCAGCGAGGCCTCGTTGGAGCGCGTGCGGGAGCGCCTTCCGAATGCGCAGACCCACTGCATGTCGCTACTCGACGAGGAGTCGCTGGCAGTGCTGCAAGGGGAGTACGACGTGGTCCTCATGGCGGCGGTCCTGCACCACCTCGTCGGCAGATCGCGGCAGGAGAGCCGCCGTCGCGCACAGGCCGGTCTGCGCATGGCGGCCACGCTGGCACGACCCGGAGGCCTCGTCGTCGTGATGGAGCCGGTCTTCACGCCCGTGCCCCCTTGGGGAGTCCTGCTCGCCCCGAGTGACACGCTCTTCTGGGTCAAGCGCATGACGACGCTCGTGACGTCGGACCGTGTGCCCCTCGGGGGCTACTGGAACAACATCGGAGCGCCCGTGGTCTCGTTTTACACCGCAGGCGAGGTGGGATCCATGATGATCCGCTCAGGGCTTCAACCCCTGGTGCGCCGGATCCGCCGAGGGAGCGTGGGTTGGATGGATCGGGTCGTCGACCGCGGGGATGCGACGTTCGTGGCTCAGGTCCCGGGGGGAGAACCGATCACGCCTCGGGGGTCGCGGCGGCCTCGGCGAGGCGGTCGGACTCGTCGATGACCTCGGTGGCCTGGCTGAGCAGGGCGTCGGCATGCCGACCCCAGTGATGTCCGCAGAAGAGGAGTTCGCCGCCCGTCGCTAGGCGCACTCGCACATAGGCCTGCGCTCCACAGCCGTCGCAACGGTCGTCGGCGGTCAATCTGGGCGTGGCGGTGAGAGCGGACATGGGCTACCTCCTCAAGTGGCGCTCGTCGTAACACTCTCACACGCCCCCCGCATTCCCGCCCATCGAGTCACAGCGACGCGCCGTCGCGTCCGAGGATTGTGACGAATTCACATCCCCCTTGCGCGTGGCGGGAACCGTGGCCTCTGACCCAGGCTCGTTAGCCTCAGGGGGTGGCGAAGGCGAAGCCCAAGGAGGCTGCGGCAGCGGGGGGCTATTCAGCTCGTGACCTCGCTGTCCTGGAGGGCCTTGATGCCGTCCGCAAGCGGCCCGGCATGTACATCGGTTCCAACGACGGCCGAGGACTGCTGCACTGCATGTGGGAAATCGTCGATAACTGCGTCGACGAGGCTATGGGGGGCTGGGCGAAGCGAATCCAGGTGATCCTCCATCCGGACGGCTCCGTGGAGGTCCGCGACGACGGCCGCGGCATCCCGGTCGACGCCGAGCGCAAGACCAAATTGTCCGGAGTCGAGCTCGTCATGACCAAGCTCCACGCCGGCGGCAAGTTCGGCGGCACGGGCTATGCGGTCTCGGGCGGCCTGCACGGTGTCGGTGCCTCGGTCGTCAATGCGCTCTCGGCCCGACTCGACGTCGAGGTGGACCGCGGCGGCAAGACCCACGCGATGTCCTTTCGTCGCGGAGTGCCCGGGATCTACGACGGCGTCGGCCCCGAAGCGCCGTTCCAACGCAAGTCCGGCCTACGCGTCACAGGCAGCGTCCCGCGCACCCGCACCGGCACCCGGGTGCGCTGGTGGGCTGACACCCAGGTCTTCACCAAGGACGCTGACTACGACATCAGCGCCATTCGCGAGCGACTGGTGCAGACCAGCTTCCTCGTGCCAGGCCTGACCGTGTCTCTGGACGATCAGCGTGCTGGCACCGACGTCGAGACCTTCCAGCACAAGGGCGGCATCGGGGAGTTCGTCGAGGCGATGGGTGGTGAGCCGGTCACCGGCGTCATCCGCCTGCACGGTGCGGGGCACTTCCACGAGACCGTTCCCGTCCTCGACGACAAGGGTCACCTCACGTCCAAAGAGGTTGAGCGGGAACTGTCCGTCGACATCGCCCTGAGGTGGACCGCGGGATACGACACCGATATCCGCTCCTTCGTCAACGTCATCGCCACCCCCAAGGGCGGCACGCACGTGACCGGATTCGACCGGGCCATCGTCAAGGTCCTCAACGAGCAGGCCAAGGCATCCCGCGTCCTCAAGGCCAGCGACGAGGCCATCACGAAGGATGACGTGATGGAGGGGTTGATCGGTGTCATCGCCGTGCGGGTCCCCGAGCCGCAGTTCGAGGGACAGACCAAGGAGGTCCTCGGGACGCCCGCGGCCTCGCGCATCGTGTCTGCGGTGGTCACCAAGGAACTGACGAAGTGGCTGACGGCGCCTCCGCGCGGGGAGAAGGCCGCGGCGAAATCAGTCCTCGAGAAGGTCGCCGGTGCCATGCGGGCGCGAGTGGCCGCGCGCACGCAACGCGACACGCAGCGTCGCAAGAATGCTCTCGAATCGTCAGCCCTGCCAGCGAAGCTCGTCGATTGCCGCAGTGACGACAACGATCGCACCGAACTCTTCATCGTCGAGGGTGACAGCGCGCTGGGCACGGCGAAGATGGCCCGCGACGCGGAATTCCAGGCACTTCTGCCGATCCGCGGCAAGATCCTCAACGTGCAGAAGGCTTCTCTCGCGGAGATGCTCAAGAACGCCGAGTGCGCCTCGATCATCCAGGTCATCGGGGCCGGCTCAGGCAGATCCTTCGACATCGACCAGGCCCGGTATGGCCGCATCATCCTCATGTCCGATGCGGATGTGGACGGGGCCCATATCCGCACGCTCCTGCTCACGCTCATCCATCGTTATCTGTCACCGCTCCTCGAGGCTGGTCGTGTCTTCGCGGCCATGCCACCCCTGCATCGCATCGATGTTGTGGGCTCAGGCGGTAAGCCGGGGGAGGTGCGCTACACGTACACCGACGCTGAGATGCGCTCCACTCTCAAGGACCTGGAGAAGAAGGGTCGACGCTGGAAGGATCCGATCCAGCGCTACAAGGGGCTCGGAGAGATGGACGCTGCGCAACTCCGGGATACGACCATGGCCGTGGGCAGCCGACAACTGCGACGGATCACGGTTAAAGATGCGCAGAGCGCCTCCGCGGTGTTCGATCTCCTTATGGGAAGTGAGGTCGCGCCGCGCAAGGAGTTCATCGTCGCCGGCGCAGCCACGCTGAATCGCGAGCGCATCGACGCCTGAGGCTCCATGGACCTGCAAGCATCCCTTGAGCTCGCGCTCGTCAACTTCACCTCGCCCCCGGTCCTGGCGTTCGTCCTCGGTCTCATCGCGGTCGCGGTGCGCACCGATCTGCGCCTTCCCGATGCCGTCTATCAGGCAACGTCGATGTACCTCCTGCTCGCCATCGGCATCAAGGGCGGCGTGGCCCTGAGAGAGGCCTCGCCTTCTGAGATCGCCCTGCCGCTGGTGGCGACGGTCTTCCTCGGCGTCCTCATCCCCATCGCCGCCTTCGGGCTCCTGCGCGTGCTGACCCCGCTGGGCCGTGTCGATCGGGGTGCGATGGCGGCCCACTACGGATCGACCTCGCTTGTCACCTTCACTGCTGCACTTGTCTTCCTCGAGGCATCTCAGATCGCCTTCGAGGGCTACGTCGCCACATTGCTCACGGTCCTGGAGATCCCGGGCATCATCGTCGGTCTCCTTCTCGCGCGCGGCCTGCGCGGAGGCGGCATGGGGGAGACACTGCGGGAGGTGGTCCTCGGTAGGTCAGTCCTTCTCCTGGTCGGCGGCCTGGGGATCGGCTTCGCCACGGGTCCGGTCGGCTACATCCGGGTCGAGTCGTTTTTCGGCGATCTCTTCACCGGCGTCCTCACCCTCTTCCTGCTCGAACTCGGCATGCTCACCGGGCGTCAACTCGGCGCCCTGCGCCAGGCCGGGCCCGGCCTGGTCGTGTTCGCTGTCGCCTTCCCCCTGCTCGCGGGATTCGCCGGGGTTGTCGGGGGCACCCTCGCCGGGATGGGGACCGGCGGTGCGATGGTGCTCGGCGTGCTGTGCGCGAGCGCCTCCTACATCGCCGCGCCGGCGGCTGTCCGCCTGGCACTGCCCGAGGCGAGGCCGTCCATCACCCTGGCCAGTTCCCTCGGTATGACCTTCCCCTTCAACCTCATCGTTGGTATTCCGATCTACCTGCTCATGGCTGAGATCGTGGGATCGTGGGTGCCATGAGCGAGCACGGCAGCGTCACCTGCCTCACCATCGTCGCCGAGAGTGTCCTCGAGGAGCGTTTGCTGGCCGTGATCGACGAGTGCGGCGCCAAGGGATGGACCGTCTCGATGGCCCAAGGCCACGGCCCGAGTCACCACGGCGTATCCGGCATCGAGGGTGGCAATGTCCGTGTTGAGACGCTGGTATCAGATGAGGTCGCCGCGAGCATCTGGCGGGCCTTGGAGCGAGACTTCTTCCCGCACTACGCGGTGAGCGCGTGGGCGTATGACGTGCGCGTGGCGCGTGTGGCCCGCTACTCCTGAGAGGTCACACCTCGAGGGGACGCAGCCGGCCGGTGTGGACGTCGTAGACAGCGCCGCCGACCCTCGTCCCGGCCGGGAGAAGCGGGTTGGCACGCACCCTGACGATGTCAAGGGCCAGGCTCGCGTCGACGTCATCGCTCGTGCGGAACTCGATGCTGCGCGTGTCCGTGCCGTACTCAGCCCTGATCGTCGCGTGGATGTCGGCCTCGCTGGACCCGACCATCCGGCAGTCCGTGTGGGGCATGATGAGGATGCGATCGACGCCGAGGAGGTAGCTGCCGAGCAGCAGGGTGCGCTGGACGTCATCGGTGACTCGCGCTCCCGCATTGCGCAGGATCTTCACGTCCCCCGGACCCATGCCGACGATCGCCAGAGGGTCGATACGCGAGTCAATGCAGGTAACGATCGCCAGGCCCTTGGCTGCGCGTCCGGTGAGATCGCTGCCCGCATAACCGTCCGCATGCGCGGCATTGGCGGCGAGTACATCCTCGAACGCCTCGACCGGGAAGCGCTTTGAGTCAGGCATCGGCGGGAGCCTCCCCTCGGGCGTGGGCGAGGAGCATCTCGCGCATGGACATCGCGGGCGCCACTTCGGGCAGCTGCACCTCGATGATCCCGTCGCTCACCCGAGCAGGGTAGACCGCGAGCCCCGCGCCCGGGGTGCCCTGCAGTGAGCCGTCGCGGAGGTCATAGCGCCACCAGTGGGACGGGCACGTGATGACACCGTCCCGACACACACCGCCAGCGAGCGAGACGCCCTTGTGCAGGCAGGAGTCGGACACAGCCCGAGGCTCGCCGTCGACGACGGCCACCAGCACGCCGAGGGGTCCGTGCTCGAACCGGCGCGGGGCATCGGTGAGTTCGGCGACCGTGAAGGTGGCAGTCCAGGCGTTCATGCGGTCCCTACGATGACGGGGGCGTCACGCCACCCGGGCGCGCCACCGAGTAGGGCTGGCCGCCGATTCCCCACTCGTCGGCCGTGATCTCGTAGATGGCGACACGGATGCGCTCGAGGGGGACGTCGAGCGTTTCGGCCATGGTCGCGCTGAGATTGCGGATCAGCGCGTGCTTCTGCTCGGTCGTGCGTCCCTCGACCATCGTGACCTGGATCAGCGGCATGGCACCTCCACTGTCCCGAGACGATCGATGCGTGCCACCACCGTGTCGCCAGGTTTGACGGCGAAGGCCGCGGTGCAGGCCCCGGAGAGCACGGTCATCCCCGCGGACAGGCCCTCGCCACGGCGGGCCAGTGCGCGCACAAGCCAGGCCACCGAGGAGGCCGGATGCCCGAGCACGGCGGCACCGGCGGCCGTGGCGACCACGATCCCGTTGACCTCGAGCACGACCCCAAGAAGGCGGAGGTCGATGCCGGCAGGGTCCACGATCGAGGAGCCGGTGATGTAGCCAGCCGAGGAGGAGTTGTCCGCGATGACATCCGGGAGGGTGAAGGAGTAGCCGGCGTAGCGGGAGTCGAGCACGTCGATCGCCGGCATGACGGCTGCGGTGGCGGCCAGGACATCGGCAGCGCCGATGTCCGAACCCTCGAGATCGTCGCCGATGAGGAAGGCGATCTCGGCCTCGACGCGCGGCTGGATGAAGCGGTCGACGACCAGTGCCTCGCCCGGCTCGATGCGCATGTCGTCTGTGAGCCACCCGTAGAGCGGCTCGCTGACATTCATCTGCTTCTGCTTCGCCTCGCTGGTGAGGCCGAGCTTGGCCCCCACGACCTGGTGGCCCTGGGCGATGCGATCGGCGACCACGAGGGCCTGAAGGTCGTACGCCGTCGCAGCGTCGAAGTCGCCGTAGTCGCCAGTGAGCGCGGTGGTGGCGGTGCGATTGCGTGCGGCATCGATGAGCCGGGTGGCACCTTCCTGGGCCTGGATGCTCATGCGGTGACCTCCGCTTCGGCGTGCTTGCGGGCGAGTTCGAGGGCGACGTCGATGATCATGTCTTCCTGGCCGCCGACGACTTGTCGTTGTCCGAGTTCGAGGAGGATGTCGGCGATGGGGACGTTGTAGCGGTCGGCGGCCCGTTCGGCGTGGAGGAGGAAGCTGCCGTAGACACCGGCGTAGCCGAGCAGCAGTCCGGCGCGGTCGATGACCTGCTGGCGGGGCATGATCGGCCGCACGACTTCCTCGGCGACGTCCATGAGCGCGAGCGGGTCGACGCCGGTCTCGATGCCGTACTTGGTCGACACCGCGGCGAGGATTTCGGTGGGGCAGTTGCCGGCTCCGGCGCCCAGGCCGGCGGAGGTGCCGTCGAGGTTCTTGGCGCCTTCTTCGTAGGCGGCGATCGAGTTGGCCACGGCCATGGAGAGGTTGTTGTGTGCGTGGACGCCCAGGGGAATGTCCAGGGCGCCGACGAGGGCGTTGACGCGGCGACGGACATCTTCGACGGTCATCGCGCCGGCGGAGTCGGCGATGTAGATGGTGTCGGCGCCGTAGGACTGCATGAGCAGGGCCTGCTCCACGAGGCCTTCGGGGGAGTTCATGTGGGCCATCATGAGGAAGCCGATGGCTTCCATGCCGAGGTCCTTGGCGACCTTGATGTGCTGTTCGGTGATGTCGGCCTCGGTGCAGTGCACCGCGATGCGGGCGACCGAGACACCGAGTTCGTTGACCTCGCGAAGGTCATCGGCCAGGCCGATCCCGGGCAGCATGAGGCAGGCGATCTGAGCCTGCTGCGCCGTCTGGCACGCCTGGGCGATGAGTTCTTTCTCCGGCACCGCGGAGAAGCCGTAATTGAAGCTGGATCCGCCCAGGCCGTCGCCGTGGGCGATCTCGATCACCTGCACCCCGGCGCGGTCCAGGCCGGCGACGATCTTGATGACGTCCTCGGCGTAGTACTGGTGACTGATCGCATGCGAACCGTCACGCAGCGTGGAATCGATGAGACGGTAGTCGGTGGTCATGGGTCAGGCTCCTCGGTGCTCGGCGACGGCCTCGCCGACGCGCATCGCGGCGGCGGTCATGATGTCCAGATTGCCCGCGTAGGGGGGCAGATAGTCGCCAGCGCCCTCCACCTCGAGCAGCACCACCACCCGATGCGGGACCACACCGCCAGGAGTGTTGTAGGGGCCCTCCTCGATCACGGGCGGATTCTTCAACCGGTAGCCCGGCACATACTGCGCCACGTCCTTCTCCATCGCGTAGATCGACTCGATCACCGCATCATGATCAGCGCCCTCCGGCAGAGCCCCGAACACGGTGTTGCGCATCATGATCGGCGGCTCGGCCGGATTAAGGATGATGATCGCCTTCGAATGCTCCGCCCCACCGATCTCCCGCAGCGCCGTCGACGTCGTCTTGGTGAACTCGTCGATGTTCTGCCGCGTGCCAGGCCCCGCGGACTTCGACGACACCGTCGACACCATCTCCGCATACGGCAACGACGGCGTCGCGCGCCGGATCGCATGCACCATCGGCGTCGTAGCCTGACCACCACAGGTCACCATATTGATATTCGGCGCATCCAGATGCTCGGTTAGGTTCACCGCCGCGATCACCTTCGGCCCCCGCGCTGCCGGAGTCAGATCCACCGCCGTCATCCCCGCCTCGGCGTACTTCTTGTAATACCTGACGTGCACATACGCACTCGTCGCATCGAACACCATGTCGAAGTCATCACCATGCTCGATGATCCAATCCGGACCCTCATGCGGGGCATCCAGGCCGAGCGCCTTGGCTCGGGCCAGCCCGTCCGACGCCGGATCAATCCCGACCAGCGCAGTCAACTGCAGTTTGTCACTGCGCAACATCTTGACCATGAGATCGGTCCCGATATTCCCGGAACCGACGATGGCACATCGCAGGGGCATGGAGTGTTCCCTTCTGATCAGGTCGTGCGCAAGGTGATGGGGCCGAGTCGGTCGAAGTCCGCGCGGAAGACGTCACCGGGCGCAAACGGCACCGCTGCGTGCAGGGCACCGGTCATGATGATCGCGCCGGCGGGCAGCGTGACGCCCAGGGGGTGCAGGGTGTTGGCGAGCCAGGCAACCGCGTCGATAGGACCGCCCAAGGCGGCTGCGCCTGCTCCGGTGGCGACGATGTCGCCGTTGCGTGTGAAGACCATGCCGATGAGCGCCGGGTCGAAGTCCCCGAGTGGCACGACGCGGCGCCCGAACGCGACCGCGCCGTTGGAGGCGAGGTCGGCGATGGTGTCGGCGAGCTTGATCTTCCAGTCGACAATACGGCTGTCGACGATCTCCAGGGCGGCCACGAGCCCGCGCGTCGCCTCCCAGGCCTGGGCCGCAGTGCAATGCGGACCTGACAGCGGAGCGTCGAGGACGACGCAGATCTCCGCCTCCATGCGCGGCGCGATGTAGCGGTCCGTCGGGACCTCGCCCCCGTCGGCGTAGACGGTCGAGCCGAGCACCGGGGCATAGTCGGGCTGATCGACACCCAGCATGTCCTGCATGGGCTTGCTGGTGAGGCCCAACTTGTAGCCGATGATCGAGTCGCCCTCTGAGAGAAGCCCGGTGACGAGGTCCTGCTGCACGGCGTAGGCGTCCTCGACGGTCATGTCCGGATATGCCTCGGTGAGCGCGGCGATCGGCACGCGATCTTCGCGGGCCTTGAGGAGAGCCTGGGATAGTTCTCGCACCTGCTCGGCGTTCGGTCTGGTCACTGCGCTGCCTCTCCTGGTGTGCGGCGGGGGGTCCTGGTGTCTCGATAGCCGAGCCGCCTGCTCACGGCGAGTGCCGCATCGACCGCGGGGCGTGCGAAGCGACGCAGGGAGTCGCTGCCGAGGCGCTGCACGGGACCGACGATAGACAGGGCGGCGATAACGGCCCCGTGGTCGTTGCGGATGGGCGCCGCGATCGAAGCCGCGCCCAGTTCGGACTCATTGACATTCTCGGCCCAGCCCTGCCGCCTGATCTCGGCGAGTGTCGTCCGCAGGGCGCGGGGGTCGGTGATCGTGTAGGGCGTCTTGCGCTCCAGGCGCCAGCCCCGCATCACGGTTTCCAATTCGTCCTCGGGTAGGAACGCGAGTAGGAGCTTGCCCGTGGAGGTGCAGTGCGCATCGTTGCGATGTCCCACGCGTCCGAACAGACGCAGTGTTTGGGGGCTCTCGCGTCGCTCGACGTACACGACCTCGCGGCCATCGAGCACGGCCACCTGCACGGTCTCGCGCGTCGCATTGCGCAGTTGATCGATGACGGGGGAGCACGCCTCGTGCAGGTCGTTGTGGAGGGCCACGGATGCCCCGAGTTCGTACATCGCGAGCCCGAGCCGATAGGCACCGGTGTCGGGATCCTGCTCGAGAAGCTTCTCATCAGCGAGCGTGCTGAGCAGGCGATGCGCCGTGCTCTTGCCGATGCCGAGGCGGCGGGAAAGCTCGGTGACGCCGATATCGCGATCCCCGCGCCCGAACTCCTTGAGCAGGCGCGCAGCATTGCGCACGCTCGACAAGGTCGAGTGTTGGCGGCGCGGCGCGGTCTCGGTCATGCGCCTGCTCGCACGGCTTCGAGGAGCGCCTTGCGCACGTCCGCCGACGAAGCGTCCGACGGCAACTCGAGCCCGGGGGCGATGGCCTGGGCAAGAAGCACCTGAGCGTGCTGGAGCCCGGCGATGTCAGCACCCTGCATCTCATCCACCCACGCCTCGTGACCGGAGGCATACGCGCGAATCGCATCGAAGTCGCGGGCTGCCGACGCGTGCGAATGCGCCAGTCCGGTGCCGGCATGCAGAGCGTGGTGCGACGTCAAGCTTCCGCCGGGAGGCACAGCGAGGTGATAAACCACGGTCCTGATGCCGAGCGCTCGCCGCACGTCGTCGTAGGCGGGGGCATCGCTCTCGTCGATGATTCCGATGGCCGGCACGACGACGGGATCGAAGAACCGCAAGGTCCAGGCGAGGTCGTCGAGATCGTCGACCATCTCGACTTCAGGACCCGCGGGGGCGGGAAGCGCCTCAACGGTGCCGATGACGTGGAGGTTGCGCGCTCCCACCGCCGCCACGGTGATGCGGTTGGCCGCAACGAGCGGCAGTCGAGCCCGGTCGGCGGGCGGGAGCGTGATCACCGCGTCGAGATAGGCCTGGTGCAGGGCGCGGACGTAGTCGGCCATCGCCTGGCGCATCGCCTCGGGACCCTGCATGCCGGGGAACGTAGCAGATACGTCCCGCATGCGGGAACGTCGTCCTTCCATGCGGGACACACGGCGCATAGATTGCCCATCACTCAAGGGGCCCCGGCCCAGATGGGAGCGGCATGGGAATCCTGCGCCTGTCGCATGTCGACATCACGGTCACCGACCTCGACCTCGCGGCCGCGTACTACACCGAGGTCTTGGGGATGCTCGAGGTGGAGCGCGATGACACCTCGGTCTACCTGAAGTGCTGGGACGAGGTGGACCACCATTCGCTGCGCATCTCCTACGCCCCTCGCGTTGGCTTCGATCTCATGTCCTTCAAGGTGCTGCGCGACGACGATCTCTCCGACCTCGAGAACGCTGTCGGCCGCTACGGCTTCCCCGTCGAGCGCATCAGCAAGGGGGTCTCGGTCGGTCAGGGTGAGTCGATTCGCTTTGAGACGCCGTCGGGTCAGGTGATGGAGCTCGTCCACGACGTCGAGAAGATTGGCCGTGCGACGGGATCACTCAACCCGGCGCCCTTCGTCGAAGGGCTACGCGGCATCGCACCGCCGCGCATGGATCACCTGCTCGTCACAGCCGAAGAGGTAGGCGAGTCCACGAAGTTCTTCACCGAGGTCCTCGGCTTCCGCGTGACGGAGCAATTGCTGGATGGCGACGGTCATCAGGCCGCCACCTGGATGGAGCGCTCGCACTCCCCGCACGATCTGGCGATCGTCTCCGGTCCTAACGGCGGACTGCACCACTTCGCCTATTGGCTCGACGACTGGGACCATGTGCGGCGTTCCGCCGACATCCTGGCCTACAACGGCATCCAGATCGATGTCGGTCCGACGCGCCACGGCATCACGCGCGGCAACACGATCTACTTCTTCGATCCGCTGGGCACGCGCAACGAGGTCTTCACGGGCGGTTATCGGCCGGATCCGGACTTCCCGACCATCACGTGGACCGAGGACAACATCGGTCGCGCCGTCTTCTACTACGAGGGCGAACTCAACGATCGATTCATGAAGGTGCACACCTGATGGCCATCCTGCGTCTGTCGCATGTCGAGATCAAGGTCCCGGACCTGGAGTTGGCCACGGCGTACTACACCGAGGTGCTGGGTCTGGTTGAGACGGCGCGAGAGCCCGATCGGGTGTACCTGAAGTGCTGGGACGAGCACCAGCACCACTCGGTCGTGCTCACCTACTCGTCGTCCTACGGTCTCGCCCACATGGGGTGGAAGGTCGAGTCATCGGAGGATCTCGATCATTACGCCGCACGCCTGGAGGACGCGGGCATCGCGGTCAAGCGCCTCTCGGGTGCCGAGGTGGGGGTCGGCGGGGGGACGGTCGTGCGCTTCGAGACGCCGTCGGGGCACCAGATGGAGCTCATCCACGGCATGGAGCAGGTGGGCAATCTGCTGCCGCTCACCAACCCGCCGCCGCGTCCGCTCGGCCTCGTGGGGATCGCGCCACCGAGGATCGACCACGTCTTCATCACGGTGGAGAACGTCAACGGCATGACGAGCTTCCTCCAGGAGGTGCTGGACTTCCACCTCACCGAGCAGGTCGTCGGCGATGACGGCTTCCAGATCGCGACCTGGCTTGAGGTGTCGCACTCCTCGCACGACATTGCTCTCGTCACGGGCCCCGATGGCGGCCTGCACCACTTCGCCTTCTGGGTTGACGACTGGAACGAGATCCGGACGGCCTCCGACGTGCTCGCCTATCACGGCGTGCGCATCGAGACGAATCCCACTCGTCACGGTGCCACGCGCGGTCACTGCATCTACTTCTTCGACCCGGCTGGCAACCGCAACGAGGTGTTCACCGGTGGCTACTGGGCCGACCCGGATGAGCCACCTATCACCTGGACCGAGGGGGAGATGGGTCGCGCGCTCTTCTACTACGACGGTGTCGTCAACCAGCGATTCCTCACGGTGCACAGCTAAGGAGCGACGATGACGATGACCGAGCCCGACGCCCCCATGACGCTGCCTCGCACCGAGCGGCCCGACGCGCCGGCGTACCTGCAGAAGTACCTCGACCGCGAATCCCGGGGGAGCAGGCCGGGAGTCGCGGCTCCGGCTCGGCCTGAGGACGAGACGCCGCTCTACCTGCGCCGCTTCCGGGATCGTCGCAGCGGGGGTACATCGCTCGATGCTCCGGTCCCTCTGTGGGAAGGCGCCGATGTGGGGGCCACGCGTGCGTGGGCGGAGGTCACGCGCACCAAGGAGATCGTCCCCGAGCGCAAGGATCAGACCAAGAACGCGATCACCGACGTCTACTTCGTCCGTCACGGCGAGACGCAGGGCTACTCCACCGAGTCGGGTCTGACCCCGCTGGGATCGTGGCAGGCGCATCGTCGCGGCAAGGAACTCGCGCGTCGAGTGATGTCAGGACAGCACGTGACCATGGCGTGCGCTGACACCAACCGTGCGCGCCAGACTGCGGAGGGAATCCGCAAGGGCATGCTCGATGAGCTCGTCCTCTTCGGGCGCGAGGCGACCGTGGGCGAGGTCACCGCGTACGAGGAGTTCCGCAACTTCCAGGTGATGACTCCGGATGGCTTCCGTGACGTAACTCAGGCCTTCCGGTCGTATCACGCAGAGATGGAGAAGTACGAGCGCATCGGCCTCGGCAACCGGCCCACGTGGCTCGTGGAGGTCGATCGTTTCTGGGGCATCCAGCAGGCGGGAGGCGACCCGATCACGCACTGGCTGACCATGCCGATGCTCACCTTCGAGCCACCCGTTGCCGCCGTACGCCGATTCTGGGCCGGCCTCATGCGCATCCACGACGAGGCGCCCGGAGAGTCCGTCATCGTCGCCACGCACTCCGGACCCATTCGCGCGTTTGCCACGTGGGCTCTCGGCTACGACCCGGGTGAGCCGTTCAATACCGAGTTCGTGCGCGTCCGACTGCTCGAAGGGGGTCAGACGGCATTGGTCCTCTATCGCAATCGCGTCCAGGAGGTCTCGGTGCCGGACTTCGACGGGCTCCCGGACTGGTGGGCCGGACTCGAGGGACGGGCCTTGCCCGTGGGACGACGGGGGGAGACCGCATGAGCACGGTGACGATGTGGTTCGAGGGCTACTGGCCTGGACTCAAGGGCGAGGTCGGCGGCAAGGCGGCGAGTCTCGGTGAGATGACCGGGGCGGGACTGCCGGTGCCCCCCGGCTTCGCGGTCACCACGGCGGGCTACCGCGCGGCCCACGATGCGGCCGATCTCGATGCGACGCTCGCCCGGATGCTGCACGGTCTCGACGTCTCAGACACCACCCAGGTGTCGCAGGTCTGCGCAGGTATCCGAGATGTCATCCGAGCGATGCCCTTGCCCGAGGAGATCGAATCGCAGATCCGCAGTGACTACGCGGAGCTGTGTCGCCGATGCGATGTCGAGGACCTTCCTGTCGCCGTGCGCTCGTCGGCCACGTCAGAGGATTCCCCCGATGCCTCCTTTGCGGGCGAGCACGACACCTACCTCTGGATCCGCGGCGGCGACGATGTCGTGGACGCCGTACGGCGCTGCTGGGCAAGCCTGTTCACCGATCGGGCAACGTGCTATCGGGTGGAGATGGGCTATGAACACCGCACCGTCGAGATGGCCGTAGTTATCCAGAAGATGGTGAGACCCATATCCGCGGGCGTCGCCTTCACGCTCAACCCCGCCAACGGTGACCGCTCGCAGGTAGCCATCGATGCTGCCTGGGGCTTCGGCGAGGGCGTCGTGTCCGGAGAGATCACGCCCGACAATTTCCTCGTCGACAAGGTGTTGCTCGAGGTGAGCAAGCGCGAGATCAGCAATAAGGCTCACGAGTACCGGCTCACCGATCACGACACGGTGGAAAAGGTCGAGACCGACCCGGAGCGCGCCGAGGCGCCGTGCCTGAGTGATCCCCAACTCAAGGCCATCGCAGCGCTCGCCAAGACAGCCGAGCGCCACTACGGCTGCCCGCAGGACATCGAGTGGGCGGTCGACGCCGATCTCGCGGACGGCGACAACGTGATCCTGCTGCAGGCACGTCCGGAGACCGTGTGGAGCAAGAAGCCACGTCAGTCCGTGGCTGGTTCCGCGGACAAGAACCCCATGGCGAGCATCGTCTCGACATTGATGAATCCGCTGTACGCACGTAAGGACTAGGGGAGTATTCGGCCCCAACAGCAACGACACAACATCAGAGCAAGACCCACGTTTCGTGGTCCCTGGCCGCGAACACACGAGAGGAAATGCAGATGGCCGATCGGTTCCCCAGCCCGTTCGACATCGAGACGCCCGCGGGCGCCGAGGGTTGGCAAGAGATGTATGTCTATTCCTCGCTCTTTAGCGAGTCACGCAAAGAGTTCGAGGACTCGATCTTCTGGTTCCAGGACGGCGTGCACTGGCCCAAGGTGCTGACCCCGTGGGATGCGACGTTCTACGAGTTCGCCATTGCATCGCTCTCGCAGTACAACACGCGCCACCTGCAAGTCCCGCCGGCCAACGGCATCGCCTTCCGCATCCTCAATGGCTACGGATACCTCACCCCGGTCCCCGCCGACCCCGCCACCATCGAGGCGCGCGTCGAGAACTTCATGGATCGCGCGGGCTTCTACTTCATGAACTGGAACGACCTCTACGACAAGTGGATGATCAAGATCCGCGACCTCGTCAAGGAGCTCGAGGCGGTCAACTTCGAACCTCTCCCCGAGATTGAGGATGCCGACGAGATCGTGAAGTCCGGTGCCGGGCTCGGCTCCGGCTACCGGATCCAGGAGAACTATCGGACCCTGCTCGACCTCGCCCTGAAGCTGTGGAACTACCACTTCGAGTTCCTCAACCTCGGTTACGCGGCGTACCTGGACTTCTTCGGCTTCTGCAAGCAGGCCTTCCCCGGCATCCCGGATCTCGCCATCGCCAAGATGGTGGCTGGCGTCGAGGTCGACCTCTTCCGCCCCGACGAGGAGTTGAAGCGTCTGGCACGGGTAGCTCTCGAGAGCGGTGTCGCCGAAGCATTCGCGGCCGGCGATGTCGAGGCGACCTGCGAGATCCTCAAGGGCAGCGATGCGGGCCGTGCGTGGATCGCGTCCTTCCAGGAGTCGGCCGAGCCGTGGTTCAACTTCTCCACGGGCTCCGGCTTCTATCACTCCGACAAGATCTGGATCGAGAACGTCGAGATCCCCTTCGAGTTCATCAACGACTACATCGTCAAACTCCAGTCCGGCGAGGATCTCGCCCGCCCCATGGCCGCGATCCATGCCGAGCGCGACCGTGTCGTGGCCGAATACTCCGAACTGCTGGCCACCGACGAGGATCGCGAGGCGTTCCAGTCCAAGCTCGGCCTGGCTCGGGTTGTCTTCCCGTACGTCGAGAACCACAACTTCTACGTCGAGCACTGGAGCCACTCGGTCATCTGGCGCAAGATGCGCCAGCTCGGTGAGGTCTTCGTCAAGGAGGGCTTCTGGAGCGAGCCCAACGACATCTTCTACCTCAAGCGCACCGAGGTCGAGGATGCGCTGTGGGACTACTACGTGTCGTGGGCGACCCCCGAGCCGGCCGCCGGTCCGGGCCGCTGGCCAGCGATCATCGACAAGCGCAAGGGCATCTGCAAGGCCTTGAGTGCCTGGAAGCCCGTGCCTGCCCTGGGCGCACCGCCTGAGGTCATCACCGAACCGTTCACCGTCATGCTCTGGGGAATCACCTCCGACAGCGTCGGCGCCTGGCTGGGCGGCGGTGATGCCAAGGAAGGCGAGCTGCGGGGCATGGCCGCCTCTCCCGGACTCGTCGAGGGTCCGGCGCGCGTGATCTTCTCCCCGGAGCAGATCGGCGAGGTGCAGCAGGGCGAGATTCTCGTGGCGCCACTCACCGCACCGTCGTGGGCGCCGATCTTCGGCAAGATCCTCGCGACGGTGACGGACACCGGCGGCATGATGAGCCACGCCGCCATCGTGTGCCGGGAATACGGCCTACCGGCTGTCACCGGCACGGGATTCGCCACCACCAACATCCAGACAGGGCAGATGCTGCGCGTCGACGGCAACAACGGAGTTGTCACCGTCATCGAGTAGTCGCCGCCAACGAGTAGTCGAGGCACCCTGGCCGGGGAGGAACCAACGTCACTTCCCCGGCCGGGGTCCCGCAAGAAAGAACGAGGGCCACCCCACACCCTCACGCAATACCTAACGTGATCCGCACCACCCGGTACCGTCTGAGACACACCGGCAACCTGGAAGGACCGCCCATGCTGACCGTGGAGCAGAACGAGGAACTCACCAAGGTCGGACCCGGCACCCCGATGGGGGAGTTGCTGCGCCGCTACTGGTACCCGATCGCCTTCGAGCAGGACTTCGATTCGGTGCCCACCAAGACCGTGCGGTTGCTCAGCGAGAACTGGACTCTGTTCAAGACGCCCAAGGGCGGCAAGTACGGCATCGTCCGCGAGGCCTGCCCGCACCGCAGCGCGTCACTGACCTACGGCGTCGTGCACGAGGACGGCATTCGCTGCGGATACCACGGCTGGAAGTGGGACTTCGAGGGCAACTGCGTCGAGCAGCCGGCGGAGGCCGACAACCAGAACTTCCGCGATCGCGTCAAGCAGAAGGCGGGCAAAGCGCAGGTGATGGGCGGGATGATCTGGGTCTACGTCGGCCCGGAGCCCGCCCCGGAGCTCCCTCGCTTCGACGTCTTCGTCATGGACGGTATCAAGGATTGCGGCTACGCCACGTTGCCGTGCAATTGGCTGCAGATCATGGAGAACTCCGTCGACCCGCACCACGTCGAATGGCTTCACGGCTACTACTTCGACTTCATGGGCCAGACGCAGGGCTTCGATGCGCCCAAGGCCTTCCAGAAGAAGCACCTGCGGACCGGCTTCGAGGAGATGGAGTGGGGAATCCTCAAGCGCCGCGTGTTGGAGGGTGGCTCGGAGGAAAACGACGACTGGAAGGTCGGGCATCCGCTTGTCTTCCCCTACTTCATGCGCGTGGGTGGGGCCGGTATCGACCAGATGCAGATCCGTGTGCCTATCGATGACACGACCACGTGGAAGCTCTTCTATTCCAACCACGCCCCCGACGCCGGTGTGTGGGAGCCGCAGGACCGCCCGGCGGTCTACGAATACATGTGGCGTGACGAGGAAGGCCGCTTCATCACCGACTACATCGAGGGCCAGGACATCATGGCCTGGGTGAGTCAGGGGCCGGTCACGGACCGGACCCAGGAGCACCTGGGACGCTCCGATGCGGGCGTGGCCATGCTGCGCAAGATGTTCAAGGAGAATATGAAGCGCGTGGCCAATGGCGAGGATCCGCTGGGAACGATCCGCGAGAAGCACGACATCATTCCGCTGCCGTGCGAGCGCGACAAGTTCGGCGCTGAGCGGGAGTTCGCCGAGGCGTTCATCACCATGGGCTCCATGCGCTACAGCCCGCAGAAGCAGGCTCTCCTCGATCTGCACGCGGACGCGTGGGCACGGCGTGAGAAGGCGACAGCGGGTGCGTGATGGCGTTGATGGCCAGGCGAGGGTTCCGTTGAGCGAGCTCCCGCCTGATCCGCATCGGCTACCGCCGCCGGGCGCGTGGTTCGCCAAGGATGCCGAGGCGCATCTTCTCGACCGGCCGCGGTTCTGCCCCATGTGCGCTGCGAGCCTCGAGGTCCATGGCGGCATCTCCACCGAGTACTGGATGGCCGATCAGCGGGTCTTCATGACCTGGTGCGGTGCATGCGGCTGGTTCGGCGACATCGTCCGCTACGACATGGTGACCATCTCGGAGGAGGAGCACTGAGGGATGACTGACATCCCCCAGGCGATGCCATGACGGTCCTCGTCTTCGACTTCGGCGGCCCGGTGCTGCTCACTCCCTTCGAATTGCGTTCGGTGGGTGAACGCTCACTGGGTCTCCCGGCTGGCACGCTCGCATGGGCCGGGCCCTTCGATCCCGATGCGGACGAGGATTGGCGGGTCTTCCAGTCCGGCGGCATGAACGAGCGGGAGTACTGGGCCCGGCGCTGCGAGGAGTTCGCCGAGCTCAGCGGCGAGCCAGCTGAGATGCCGTACTTCATGGCCCACCTGTATTCGGGCAGCGAGGACGAGCTGGTGCGCCCCGCGGCGCGGCAGCTGATCCTCGACGCGAAGGCGGCCGGCATCCCCGTCGGGATCCTCACCAATGACCTCACCGCGTTCCATGATCAGGAGTGGCTCGATCGCATGACGATCCTGCGCGAGTTCGACTACATGGTCGATGGCCGTACCGACGGCGTGCACAAGCCCGATCCGCGTGCGTACCGCCTCATGGCCGAAAGGATGGGCGTCGATCCCTCCGAATGCGTGTTCGTCGACGATCAGCCCGGTAATCTCGCTGGCGCGCAGGCGGTCGGCATGCAGTGCGTCCACCTCGATCCTGTGGATCCCGCCCCCGGCTTCGCGCTCGCTCGAGCATTGCTGGGCCTGGACTGAGGAGATCTCGTGACTCGACCGCTGCGCGTCGCCATCGTCGGCTCGGGCCCCTCGGGCATGTACGCCGCCGACGCTTTGCTCAGCCAAGAGGACGTCCCCGTGTCGGTTGACATCATCGACAAACTGCCCAGCCCGTTCGGGCTTGTCCGCTACGGCGTCGCGCCCGACCACCTGAGCATCCGATCGGTCCGCGACACTCTCGACAAGGTGCTCGACCATCCCGGGGTGCGCTTCCTGGGCAATGTGGAGGTCGGAGTTGACCTCACCCTGGATCAACTGCATGAGTTCTACGACGCGATCGTGCTCACCTACGGCGCCTCCCGCGACCGCGCACTCGGTATCCCGGGCGAGGACCTCCCCGGCAGCATTGCGGCCACCGATTTCGTCAACTGGTACACCGGTCACCCCGAGACCGCCCCCGACGCGTTCACCGGGTTCCTTGCCGAATCGACCAGTGTCGCTGTCATCGGCGTAGGAAATGTGGCGGTCGACGTCACTCGGGTGTTGTCCAAGTCTCCTGACGAAATCGAGCACACGGACATGCCGGAGCACGTATTCGCGGCGCTGCGCGCATCGGGTGTGCGAGATGTGCACGTCATCGGACGTCGCGGACCCGCACAGGCGACCTGGACGACGAAGGAACTCCGCGAGCTCGGGGAACTCCAGGACACGCAGGTGCTCATCGCCGAGGGGGGCGACACCTCCGACCCGGCCAGCCAGAAGGCGGTCGCGGAGGACAAGGCCGTCGCGCGCAACGTCAGTGTCATCGATGGGTGGGCTGATCGCAGCGACGACGGTCGAGATCGTCGGATTCATTTGCACTTCCGCTGCCGCCCGGTGGAGATCCTCGGCTCGGATCGCATCGAGGGACTGGTCGTGGAGACAACCCAGATTGATGAGTCGGGCCAGGCGACGGGCACGGGGGAGACGCACGTCATCCCCGTGGATGCGGTCATCCGCAGCGTCGGCTATCGCGGCACGGCCATCGAGGGAATTCCCTTCGATGATCGGCGAAATGTCATTCCCAATAGGGATGGTCGCGTGCTCGACGGAGATCGACCCGTGCGGGGCGTCTACGTCGCCGGATGGATCAAGCGCGGACCCTCGGGGATCATCGGCACCAACAAGAAGGACGCCGTGCAGACCGTGGCATGTCTGCTCGAAGATTTCGCGGATGCGTCGACGTGGACGGCGTCGCGACCGGACCCTGCCGATGTTGACGCGGCTCTAGCCGGTCACGACGTGGTCAGCATCGGTGGATGGAGGTCCATCGACGTTGCTGAGCGAGCGCTGGGAGCCACGCGGGGCCGTGATCGCACGACCCTTCACGACCGCGACGACCTGCTGGGCGCAGCGAAGGGCTAGTCGTCGCGGTCGATGATCTTCCAGGAGTGAGCTGGCACAGGCTCGCCGCCGCACTGCTCGGGGCGCGCGATTCCGTCGGTGCGCCGTAGCCTCACCGCTGGCAGGCCGGCGAAGGCGACGACTGCCTCGCCGCCGGCCAGGCGCACGTCGGGATCGACGAGGTCGGGCGGCAGGCCCTGGCCCAGGAAGTCGTTCTCAGCGACCTGCACGGGTGCTTCGTGGGCGCTGCGTCCGCGTAGCCACACTGCGGTATCCGCCTCGGGCCCCTGTGCCAGGACACGTCGAGCTGCATCGGGGGTGAGCCGGCCGTAGACCAACCCCGTGGGCACGTGCAGTGCAGTGGGGGCGAAGCGGTGGCCACCGAGGTGCGAGCACTCCCACACGCCGGGTGTGCCGGCAAGTGCCGTTACGAGCGCCCTTCCGTCCAGCCCGCAGCACAGGTCCCGTGAGGAGTTGGTGCACACGGCGAGGACGGGTGCCTCTGGATCAGGCTGCGCCCACGTTGGCCCCTCTCTGGGCCAGTCACGGATGGACTCGGGATCATCCGCGATGGCCAGGCGCACGGGCGGGTCCCCGGGTAGCGCACCGGCGATCCACACGCGTAGGGGAGCGTCAGGGCTCGCCGCAGGATGCTTGCCGGGTCGGCGTACCAGGATCACGCGGCGGTGCTCATCGGAGACGAGAGAGGTGACAGCCGGCACTCTGCAGTTCGCGACGGCCTTGCGCCCCCACGAGCCGGGGACCTCCACCAGCCACCACCACCGCGCTCGCGGTGCTGTGCCGGAAAGGGGCTCATCGATCGAGGCCCCCGCGCAGCGCGTCATCGAGGTGGACCGCCCACGCTGGCGACGGGACCGGTGAGCGGACCTCCTGAGGCGTCGCGCTTGTCCAGGCCCGAGGGCAGATCCAAGGGAGCACCCGAAGCGGCAGCTGCGCGCACAGGCCCCGAGCCGGCCCAGGCCAGGACGAGGACATCCTCGAACCGCAGGAAGCGATGAATGCGCACGCCCGAAGTGCCACGGCCTTTGCGCGGCACGTCCGAGAGCAGCGTTGTCTTGGCGGTGAGTGCTGACGTGCCCGGCAGGGCCGAACGTGATCCGGCCACCGTGACGATGACCGCGTCGGGGTCGTCACCGGGGACCGCGCAGCAGGTGATGAGCTCGGCGCCTTCGGCGAGTTTGATTCCCGCCATGCCCGCTGCGGAGCGGCCCTGGGGGCGTACGGCATCGGCCGGGAACCGCAGGATCTGCGCGTCCGAGGCCACCAGGACGATGTCGTCTCCCGGAGCGGTCTCCTGAGCCCCCACGACCTCGTCGCCGTCGGCGAGGGCGATGAGATCCCAGTCCCTCCGAGTGGGGGGTCCCTGGACGGCGACGCGCTTGACGACACCCGACCGCGTGCCGATCACGACCACGGCTGGCGGGTCACTGACCTCGGACAGGCCAACGACGCGCTCGCCAGGATCGATGTCGAGGAGAGCGCCGAGGGGGGCGCCTCCGGCGAGGGCGGGGGCATGGGCGGAGGGCGGCAGGATCGGCATCTCGACCACGGGCAGGCGCAGGGCACGGCCGCGGCTGGTGAGCACGGCGACCTCGCCTCGACCGGTGGCCACCGTCGCGCTCACGATGACATCATGTGCCGCTCGTGGTCCTGCCGTGGAGATCTCGGAGTCGTTGGTGCGCGCGACGAGCCCGGTGCCGGAGAGGAGCACGCGGCAGGGCGAGTCGGCGATCTCCAGAGATGCCGGAGACGCAGGAGATGCGGCAACGCCGGAATCCTCCAGCAGGATCGTCCGCCTCGGGGATGCGTGCTCCTCGGCGACAGCGAGAAGCTCCTCGGCGACCACCTCCCGCAGCCTCGATTCGTCGTCGATGATCGCGGTGAGGAACTCGATCGTGCGACCGAGGTCGTCGCGCTCGGATTCCAGCTCGATCCGCGAGAACTTCGTCAGGCGGCGTAAGGGCATCTCGAGGATGTAGTTGGCCTGCTCGAGCGAGAGGTCGAAGACGGTCATGAGTCGCTCTCGTGCGGCTGCGGTGTCGTCGCTCGCACGGATGAGCTCAATCACCTCGTCGATATCGATGATGGCGATGAGCAGCCCCTCGACCAGATGCATCCTCTCGCGAGCACGCTGGCGCCGGTACTCGCTTCGTCGGCGGACGACCTCGCGGCGGTGATCGACGAAGACCTGGAGGAGCTCCTGCAGGCCAAGAGTGCGCGGCTCGCCATCGACCAGCGCCACGGCATTGATCGTGAAGGAGTCCTCGAGAGGTGTGAGGCGGTAGAGCTGGTCGAGCATCGCCTCGGGGTTGACCGATGGTGCGAGCTCGATCACCAGGCGCAGCCCATGATCTCCGTCTGTGAGATCGAGCAGATCGGAGATGCCCTGCAGCTTCTTCGCCTGGACGAGGTCCTTGACCCGCTCGATGACGCGCTCCGGGCCGACTCCGGGGGGCAGCTCCGTGACGACGATGCCCCGGCGACGCGGCGTGACCTGCTCGATCCGCGCGGTCGCGCGGATGCGGAATGAGCCGCGCCCGGTGGCATAGGCCTCGCGAACACCCTCGAGACCCAGGATCGTGCCGCCCCCGGGGAGGTCGGGTCCGGGGACGAAGCGGATGAGGTCCTCGAGGGTCGCGTCGGAATGGAGCACGAGGTGACGTGCTGCAGAGACGACCTCGCCGAGGTTGTGCGGTGCCATGGACGTCGCCATGCCGACGGCGATGCCGGCCGCGCCGTTGACCAGGAGTGCGGGGAATCCGGCGGGGAGCACCGTGGGCTCGAGTTCGCGGCCGTCGTAGTTCGGCACGAAGTCCACGACGTCCTCGTCGAGGGACTCCGCCAGCGCCAGGGCCGACGGCGCGAGCCGGCATTCGGTGTAGCGCATGGCGGCCGGGCCGTCATCGGGCGAGCCGAAGTTGCCATGGCCGTCGATGAGGGGCAGGCGCAGGGTGAAGGGCTGGGCGAGGCGCACGAGCGCGTCGTAGATGGCTGAGTCCCCGTGTGGATGCAGTCGGCCCATGACCTCGCCCACCACGCGAGCGCTCTTCACGTGCCCGCGATCTGGGCGCAGGCCCATCTGGTGCATCTGGAAGACGATGCGTCGCTGGACCGGCTTCAGGCCGTCGCGCGCATCGGGGAGGGCCCGGGAGTAGATGACCGAGTAGGCGTACTCAAGGAAGGAGGAGCGCATCTCGGTGTCGACATCGACGTCGATGATGCGATCGACGGCCTCGCCCTTGCGCGCCACGCCTGCCTCCTTCCCTGTGCGGCTGACCCGGAGAGCCTACGGGCGCGCGCCCAGACGGCCCACCGCTTGAGCGGCGAGGCGTGTCGCGGCGGAGAGCGCTGACTCGTCGCCGCCCCCGGCACGCCAGGCGGCCAGGAAGCCCGCCGCAAACGCATCACCCGCGCCGGTGGTGTCGATGACCGTGCTGGCCATGGCGGGAGCCTGGATCACCACCGGGCCCCGTGCCAGGACCGCGCCGTGCGGTCCTGCCTTCACCACCGCCACGAGCCCCCTGTCCGCAAGATCTGCTGCGGAGACGGCGGCATCGGCGTGGCCCGTGAGCACCTCGGCCTCGTCGGCATTGGCGAAAAGGATGTCCCCGGGGGCGCAGACGCTGAGGAAGTCCTCCGCCCCCCAGGTGCGCAACGGAGCTGCCGACGACGCATCGATGCTCACCGTCATGCCGATTGCATGGGCGGCATCCAGGGCTGCACGCGCTGCTTCGTGCGCGTCTGGTCGCATGAGCGTGTAGCCGCTCACGTGAAGGTGGTCGTTCGCCGTCCAGGCCTCGCGACCAAGGTCGTCGGGGCGCAGTCCGATGTTGGCACCGGGATCCGGGAGCATCGTCCGCTCACCGTCGGGCGTGACGATGACGAGGCATCGCCCGGTCGGCAGGTCCTGATGGCGCCGAAGGCGCATCGTGACGCCGGCATCGGCGAGGCGTTGCTCGGCTCTGTCCCCGTAGGCGTCATCGCCGATGCAGGCGATGAGTTCGACGCCGGTGCCCTCTCGTGCAAGCCATGCCGCGAGGTTGGCCCCGGAGCCCCCGTCATGATCGACAATGGATGCAGATGCGTCCGAGGCCGTCACGAGTTCCTGCGTGGCCAGGGCCACCGTGTCGATCATGATCTCGCCCACGACGCGGACAAGCCCGCCGGGGGCGGCTGCGCCGTCGCGCCGGGCCGGGCCGTGACTGAGCGCCGGCAGCTCCTCAGGCATTGGCGACGGCGATGCGCGCGGCGAGGTCGGCGTTGCGCAGGATGATCTCCGTGTTCGCCTCGAGGCTGATGCCCCCGGACGCGCGGTGGAAGTGGTCGAGGAGGAACGGGGTGACATCCTTCCCCCGGATCGCGGCCGTCTCGGCCAAGGCCAGACCCTCGGCGAGGAGACGATCATGGAGGTCGGGATCCATCTGCAGGTCTTCCGGCAGGGGATTGGCCACGATGAGCGCGCCGGGCACCGACAACTGGGAGCGGACGGCGGCAATCCGCGCGATCTCAACGGGGTCGTCGACGCGCCAGTCGATGGGGCTGCCCGAGTCGGTGAGGTAGAAGCCGGGGAAGGAGTTGGTCCCGTAGCCGACCACGGCGACGTTGAGTGTCTCGAGCCGCTCGAGCGTCGCCGGGACATCGAGGATGGACTTCACTCCCGAGCACACGACCGTCATGGGAGTGACCGACAGTGAGGTGAGGTCCGCCGACTCGTCCCACGTCTCCCGAGCCTGTCGGTGCACGCCGCCCAGCCCACCCGTGGCGAAGACGCCGATACCCGCCAGGTGCGCGATGTGGCTCGTGGCCGCGACGGTGGTGGCCGCATTGCCCTTGCGAGCAACCACGGTGGCGATATCGCGGACGCTCACCTTGACGATGTCGTCGACTTCGGCAACGCGGACCAGGTCGTCGTCGGAGAGACCCACATGGACAACCCCATCAAGGACCGCGATCGTCGCGGGTGTCGCGCCGTGCTCGCGAATGACCTGCTCCACCGCCCGAGCGACGCGGAGATTCTCGGGACGCGGGAGGCCATGGCTGATGATCGTGGACTCCAGGGCCACCACGGGGCGCCCTTCGCGCTGCGCGTCCAGGACCTCGTCGGACAGGCTCAGACCCATGCCAGCACCGTAACGCCCTGCTGGCAGAGGCGATCGGGTGCCCGTGGGTAGGCGGGGCGGAGCACGGCCGGGGATGGGATGATGCACCGCATGACGGATGCGGGCACCCTGCACAGGCAACTTCGCGGGGATATTGAGCGCAGCGGCTACTACCCGACGCTCGTTGCCGATGCCCTGGAAACCGCCCTCGCAGGCGAACCGCTCGTGGCGTACGTCGTCCACCACGAGGCCACCTTCGACCGCGACGAGCTCCGTCGGCACGTCACCGTGCTCGTCCTCACGCCGACGCGACTCATCGTGGGCCACACGGACGAGCACGGCCCGGATGACTCATGCCCGCACCCCTACGCATCGGCATCAACCGAAGCCGTCCGGCTCGAGAAGGTCGACTCGGTGGTCGTCACGCGTGTCGTCGCCAATCCCGCCCGCCACCAGGCGGGCGGGCCGATGCGCGAGGTCGTCCTCACCATCGGGTGGGGTGCCGTGGCACGTATCGACCTCGAGCCGGCCGGCTGCGGGGATTCGGAGTGCGATGCCGATCACGGCTACACCGGAACGGCGAGCAACGACGACCTGAGCCTGCGCGTCTCCGAGGCCGCAGACGGAGCCGAGGTCGTGTCCCAGACTCTCGCCTTTGCGGCGTCACTGTCCGAGGCGACCGCGGCGCGCTTGAGGTGACCGGCGGGACGGCCAAGCCGGCCCTATCAGGCTGGCCCGGCGGGACGACGGACGTGGTCGGGTCGCTCGCGGACGTTCTCCCGGCGGCGGCAGGACTGCTCGGCGTGGACCTTGGTGCAGCATCGACTCAGCACCGGTCCGGCATCCTCCCCGTGGACGCGGACGACGCCGAGGCGGTGACGGTCCTGCTTGTCGACGGCCTGGGCTGGTGGCCATGGCAGGCGCATGCCGACCTCACGCCAACGCTTGCGTCCATGTCCGCGCGGCAGTTGACCTCAACGGTCCCCTCCACGACGCCGACCGCGCTCGCCAGCCTGGGCACCGGCCGCATGCCCGGTGCGCACGGCATCGTGGGGGCCGCATTTCGCCTGCCCGAGGACGACCTTGTCCTCCATCCGCTCACCTGGGGTGGCGAGCCCCATCCCGTGGCGGTCCAGCCCGAGCGGACGGTCTTCGAGTCAGTAGCGGCGGCCGGCCTGCCCGTGGCGCGCATCGGGGCGAGCGCCTACTCCGACAGTGGGCTGACGCGGGCCGTGCTCCGAGGCGGCGAGTATGTCGCTGCCGACACGGACGACGACATCGTCGATGCCGTGGCGGTGCACTCTCGGGGCCTCGCCTACGCCTATCTCGCCGATCTCGATCGCATCGGACACGTCCATGGCACGGGCTCGCGGGAGTGGCGGGAATGCCTGGTGAGGGTCGATCGCCTCGTGGAGAGCATCATCGACCGCATGCCCGCTGGGCATCACCTGCTCGTGACGGCCGACCACGGCATGGTCGACTGCATGAGCGGAGCCCGGGTCGTGATGGAGTCCCTGCCGTCCTTCGACGACGTGACGATCATGGCCGGTGAGCCTCGGCTGCGACACGTCTACGTCGCCCCCGGCAAGGCGGCCCAGGTGGCGCGGGAATGGTCCGAGGCCCTGGAGGAACGCGCCTGGGTGATGACGCGCGAAGAGTTCCTCGCCTCCGGCCTGATCGGGGCGACGGAGCCGGACTACGCTGGGCGCGTCGGTGACATCGTGGTCCTCGCCCGGGACGACACTGTCCTAGTCAGCGCCGTGGATCCACTGGTGTCCGGCCTCGTCGGGCAGCACGGCTCGATCACGGATGTCGAGATGCGCATCCCTCTGCTGGGTGCGGCGGGAGGCGGGCATGGCTGAACTGGTGTTCTTCTCCGGGACGATGGACTGCGGCAAGTCGACGCTGGCACTTCAGACTGATCACAATCACTCCTCGCGCGGCCGCGCCGGGCTCGTGTTCACCCAGATGGATCGGGCCGGCACCTCGGTGCTGTCCAGTCGACTCGGGCTCCGCGTTGATGCGATAGAGGTGGAGTCGAGCATCGACCTGCGCAAGGTCGTGGTTGATCATCTGTCGGCGGGCCGTCGCCTGGACTACCTCATCTGCGACGAGGCTCAGTTCTACTCGTCGGAGCAGATCGAGCAGCTCGCTGACGTCGTGGACGAGTTCGGCATCGATGTCTATGCATTCGGAATCACCACCGACTTCCGCACCCGTCTGTTCCCTGGCTCTGCGCGGCTCATCGAACTCGCAGACCGCGTGGAAGTGCTTCAGGTGGCGGCCCTGTGCTGGTGCGGTCGTCGCGGCACGCACCAGGCGCGCACCCTCGACGGCGTCATCGTGCGCGACGGGGAGCAGGTCGTGGTGGGTGACGTGGCCGCGGGCGACGGCGGCCAGGTCGCCTACGAGGTCCTGTGCCGTGACCACCACCGACGGGGCATCACGGCTGCTGAGGCGGGCCGGGAGCATCTTTCCCGCGACCCGCTCCCGTTCGGGGACGGCTGAATCAGGTCTCGGACTGCCCGGCCCCAAAGAGGATCTCGTCCCACCGGGGCACGCTCGCGCGCTTTCCCTTGCGAGACTTCGCGCGCTGACGCGACGGCGCCGTGTCCTCAGCCTCCTGTGCAGACGAATCAGCAGAGGCCTCGGCGGCCGGGGGCTCGTCTATCGCCGGTGGCTCCGGCTCGTCCGCGGTCGTTGCGGCGGGCTCGCGCTCGACGGTGATCGTCGCGGTCGAGGCACGCTCCGCTCGGGCGGAGGGCAGGGGTACGACGACGTCCTCCGAGGCGAGCCGATGCGAAGCGGCGTCGTCGGGCTGCACAGACCGGGACCGCGGGTCGTAGACCCATGTCGAGAGCGGCTCGGCATCGCCCGTCGTGGCGATGACGGTCCAGCGCCCGTCGGGACGTCGCCACGAATCCCAGGCGAGGTCATCGCGCGCTGTGCCAGACAGTCCACGCGCGACCATGGTCGCGAGGTCGTCCGTGCCCGGACGCACGATGCATGCCCTGGCCTGCTCGCAGACGAAGGAGCGTTCCGCGAGCGGCGGTCCGCTGAACCTGTCGATCGCCTCGACAGGCATGCCCGACTCCTCCGCCAGCTCGGCGACGGTGGCGCCGGCGCGGAGCCGGGATTGGATCTCCCGTGGGCTCAGCGTGTCCAGGGCAGCCTCCTTGGGCGGAATGAACGGCGTACGTCGAGGTCAGACGTTAGCCGACGATGAGTCGTCGCGGGCGCGTACCCCGCGTCGTAGGCGCTGGTGGCCGGTGACCGCGGCGACGGCGACGACCACGGCGGCGGCCAGGGTGAGCCCGAAACCAGCCTGCGATCCGGCGCGGTCCACCAGCCACCCGGTGCCCGCGGCCGAGGCTGCCACCCCCAGTCCAATCGCCGAAATCGCCCACGAGAGTCCTTCGGTGATCTCACCTGGCTCGACGAGGACCTCCACGAGGGAGAAGCTCGTGATGAGGACCGGTGACACGGCGAGACCGGCGAGCAGGGCCAGCAGCCCCAGGGCCACGAGCCCGGGGCGCAGGAGCAGGGGGAGAGTGACGACGACGAGGGCGAGAGAGGCCACGAGCAGCGTGCGAGGGAGAAGCGCGTCCGTGCTCCGGGAGGAGCGTGCGCCGAGCACCAGTGCCGCCGCCATGGATCCCGCGGCGTAGGCGGCGAGAATGGCCCCCGCGGCGATGCGCATGCCGGCTTCGTCCGCGAGGGCCACCGTCGCCACGTCGATGGAGCCGAAGACCGCGCCGATGGCAAGCAGGACGACGAGCACGGACGGGACGCCGGCCCTGCGGACGGGATGACCGCGTCCAGCCCGCTCGGTCTGCCGTGCCGGTGGCTCCGTGCTTCGCTGCATGAGCAACAGGAGCGAGCCGAGCGATACGAGAATGGCCGCGGCGATGACGGGTGCCGGAGCGGAGACCGCGACGGCGAGGAAGGTGGCCAATGGCGGTCCGACGACGAAGATGAGCTCGTCGAGGACACCCTCGAAGGCGAACGCTGTGCGCAGTCGCTGATCGCCGCCAAGGATGTGGGCCCAGCGGGCTCGGACGAGTGCGCCGGTGGCCGGCTGAGTTGAGCCGGCGATGATCGCGAGGAGCACGAGCGCGACAGCGGGGAACGACGCGATCGTGGCAATGGCGAGGAGGGCTAGGCCCGTCGCATGCACGATGACGAGGATGCGCACGACTCGGCGTTGACCCCAGCGATCGACTGCGCGCGATCCGAGCGGATTGAGCAGCGCGCTGCTCACGGTGTAGGCCGCGGCCACGAATCCGGCGAGCGCATAGGAGCCTCGAAGGGCACTGACCATGAGGACGATCCCCAGACCCACCATGGAAATAGGAAGGCGTGCGATGAAGGCCGCCGCCGTAAAGCGCGCGGCTCCGGGCTGGCGCAGAATGTCAGCGTAAGGACCGGCGAGTCGCACGCAACGAGGCTAGTGGCACCCTGAACCCATGACGGCAGGAGGCACGGAAGCGGACATCGCATTCACGCAGACGCTGCTAGGGCTAGCTGCTCGGGCCGCCCAGCGCGCGGGAGCCCTCCTTCATGACGATCGTCCCGAGGTGCTGGAGGTGTCCGCGAAGTCGAGTCCCACCGACGTGGTCACGCACATGGACCGTGCCGCGGAAGACCTGCTGCGCACGATCATCCTGGGGGAGCGGCCCGATGACGGCATTCTGGGCGAAGAAGGCGGCGAGCGCCAAGGTTCCTCTGGCGTGCGGTGGGTCATTGATCCGCTCGACGGCACGACCAACTACCTCTACCGCCTCCCGCTCTGGTCGGTGAGCGTCGCCGCCGAGTGGGATGGTCAGGTTGTGGCCGGGGTGGTGCACGCCCCTGCGCTGGGCCTCACCTATGCCGCGCGCCTCGGTGGCGGCGCGCGAGAACTGGTGGGCGATCGCGTCGTCATCGCGTCGGGTGCCTCGGAGCTTGCGCAGTCATTGATATCCACCGGGTTCGGCTACGACAGTGAGCAGCGACGACGTCAGGCCGAGGCCCTGGTCCACGTAGCGCCGCGTGTGCGCGATGTGCGCCGCTTGGGCTCCGCGGCTATTGACCTGTGCTGGGTGGCTGACGGTCGAACAGATGCCTACGTCGAGTCACGGCTGCATCCCTGGGATGTCGCTGCAGGGGCCCTCATAGCGCGTGAAGCGGGTGCGATCGTCGTAGGCGACGATGATCCGGTGAGGGCACCGTATGTGCTCGCGAGCACTCCGGGGATCGCCGAGGAGTTGATGAGCCTGCTGGACCGGTGACCCGCGGGTGATCCCCGGCTCGTTGTCGTCTCACTCTGCCGTGTTGTCGGCGCCGAAGTGGTGGGTTGGAACGCGGCGGAGTGAGACGACAACGGTGGAGTGTGATGGCACTCGAGCCCGGCGGATGTTCCGTCCAGCCGGCCTCTGTCAGTCCAGGCGCCTCAGGTCGGATGCGTACCAGTGGGAGTTGCGCACATAGGTGCGCACGGCGTGTTCGATGAGTTCGGGATCGGCTCCGCCCTCGGTGATACGTGCGGGCACGCCGCGAGCGAGCGCTCCCGGAGGCACGACGGTGCCAGGGGAGACGAGGGCCTGCGCCGCGACGAGCGCCCCAGCACCGATGATGGCTCGATGCAGGACCGTGGCGCCTGATCCGACGAGGGCACCGTCGGAGACCGTGCACCCTTCGAGGTGGGCGAGGTGTCCCACCGTGCATCGATCGCCGATGGTCGTGTCCAGGTCTGCCGTGCAGTGGACGACGGTCCCGTCCTGAACCGAGGTTTGGGCCCCGACCACGATGCGACCGTGGTCGCCCCGCAGGACGGCGGCGGGCCAGATGGTGGATTCGGGCCCGATGACCACCTGGCCGATGATGACGGCGTCGGGGTGGACGAAGGCCTGCGGGGAGATGTGGGGGACGAGGTCCCCCAGTGCGTAGAGCGGCATGGTCACTCCCATCGATATCGGCCCACGGCAGGGCGAAACGCCTTGCTATTGCCTTGTGAAGGATTCTCCCGCCCCGGGACCTCGGCGCGAGCGAGGGGCGCCTGATGCGCGATGGGGATGTCTAGTGCACAATCCTTGGCAGCCTGGCACAATGCCGGGCCTATCACTGTCCACTCGACTGACGGGGAGCGCGCGCCGCAATGGCTACCGACTACGACGCACCACGCAAGACGGACGAGGAGCTTGCCGAGGACAGCCTTGAGGAGCTCAAGGCGCGTCGGGTCGACAAGGCTGCGTCAACCGTGGATGTCGATGAGGCGGAACTGGCCGAGACGCTGGAGTTGCCCGGCGCCGACCTGTCGGATGAGAGCCTCTCCGTGCGGGTGCTGCCCCGCCAGGCGGACGAGTTCACGTGCAGCGTGTGCTTCCTGGTGCACCACCGGAGCCAACTGGACCATGAGGGCAAGGCAGGGCCGGTCTGTACCGATTGCGCGTGAGCGCGGGCAGCCTCAGTCGTCGTCGCTCCCGCTCGAGACCGCGCGATAGATCACCATCTGGATGACGGCCGCCGTGGCGGCTGTGGCGATCGTCCAGGTGAGCGCGCGGGCTAGGCTCACGCGCCGATCGTCTGGATTCGGTGGCTCCTTGCCGGTGATGGCGGAGTAGCCCATGGCGATCACCTTGTTGGATGCCCAGGTGGCGGCGATGACGATGAGGGGCGCGGCCACCTTGAGTGCGGGATGGGTTCCGTGCTGAGGCTCTTCTGCGGACTCCGACATGTGCCCAGGCTACCCAGGACTGGGCGCGGGTGCGCCGGAGCCGGCCCGAGCGGCCATGCACCGATTCCGCCCGTCATCGACGCTAGGAGCGCTGTTAACGTCGATTACGGGCGGAATTCGTGTGCCCCATCCGGCGAGCCGCCGCCGCCCTCGCTCGGGCGAGCAGCGTTGATGGCGGCGGAGAATGCCTCGGGATTCCGGCTCGTGACAACCCAGCGCGGATGCGGATCCCGGACGTCGGCCAACGTGATGGCCACTCCCGTGCGCGAGGACCATGTCCGCAGGACGAGGTAGTCCCGCGGATCTCCATGCCTGCGCGCGGCCACCATGGCGGGCGCGTCGAGGGGGACGGCCTCGGCAATGGCCCCATGGGGGAGTCTCGCCCGCCCGGCACGGACGACGCGATCATCGACTCGCAGTCGGATGCTCGTCAGAGTGAAAAGGAGTACGCCCAGCACTGCGAATGCGCTTCCCACCGCCCAGCCGAGCGGTGCGCCGTAGGCGGCTCCGTAGGCGATGCCCATGAGTGCGCTGAGGCCCATGGCGATGATCCAGGCAGCGAGCGGCGGGCGCAGGGTCTCGGAGTAGGTGGGTGCGCGACCATCCTCGCCTTCCGTCCACGGTGGTGCAGCCATGGTTCCAGGGTGTCAGGTGGTTGCCCGGCGCGCGGATAGGGTCGGAGGGTGAGCGATGAGCGCGGCAGGCGCAGTCCCTATCCGCCCCCGGGTGCGAGCATTCCGAGCCGTCATGAGCAGGCACCTGCCGTAGGTGAGGTCGTGGCCAGCCACTACCGGTGGTGCGTGGGTTGCGGTGCGGACCACCCAGCCGGGTTGCACATGAGGGTCGTCGCTGGTGACGGCATGTCGATGCTCTCGACACTGGAGGTCGGCGAATATCACCAGGGCGCGCCGGGGCTGGCCCACGGAGGCATCATCGCGACGGCGATGGATGAGGCGATGGGCGTGCTCAATCGTCTGTTGCTCGTGCCGGCGGTAACGGTGCACCTCGAGGTGGACTACATCAGGCCCGTGCCCGTGGGATCCGTGCTGCACATCCGCACGGAGATCGTGGGGCATGTGGGTCGCAAGATCTATACGTCGGCGACCGCCCGACTGACGGAACCCGACGGCTTGGTGGCTGTGAGCGCTGCCGCGCTGTTCCTCCAAGTGCCACTTGATCATTTCGTCGAGCACGGCAACAGCACACAGATCGAGGCGGCGATCAAGGAGCGCCCGGGTGGGGCGGCAGCGTGGCGCCGCGAGGTGAATCCGTGATCGACGACGTCGATGTCCTCGTTGTGCGGCTCGACGAGGGACTGCCGATGCCCGCATACGCGCTCCCCGGTGATGCGGGTTTCGATGTCTGCACGAGCGTGGACGTGACGCTGGCTCCTGGCGAGCGGGCCGTTGTGCCCACGGGTATCGCGATCGCCCTGCCCGATGGCTATGCGGCGTTTGTCCATCCGCGCAGCGGCCTGGCGGCCCGTCATGGGCTCACCGTGGTGAATTCCCCGGGCACGGTCGACGCCGGCTATCGGGGGGAGATCAAGGTGTGCCTGCTCAACACAGACGCGCGAGAGGCGCTGACGCTGCACCGGGGCGACCGGATCGCTCAGATCGTGGTCCAACCGGTGGCACGGGCGCGCCTGCACGAGGCGACCATGCTGCCCGACTCCCACCGAGGGGAAGGCGGCTACGGATCGACGGGTACCGTGGGCCGCCGCGACGAGGAGGCACAGTGAGCGAGACCGCTGCGGAACGCACCCACGGCCCGTGGGATGCAAGCGAGGTCGATGGTCCGGAGGGCCGCCTGGACTTCGGCGCGCTGTGGCTGCGGGGCGTCGATGGCCTTCAGGTGCAGGCACAGGTCGACGAATCCACGGGGGCCGTGGGCCTCATCACCGTGAACTTCGGTCAGGGCGGGCTTCAGCTCCAGGCATTCGCTGCTCCTCGCACGGGCGGGCTCTGGGACGAGGTGCGTGGCAAACTCCGTGCCTCCGTGACCGGTCAGGGCGGCGTCATCGAGGAGCAGCCGGGCGAACACGGCGTCGAGCTGCGCGGTCGCGTGCCTGGACAGGGTGCTCTTCAGCCCGTCCGCTTCGTCGGGGTGGATGGGCCTCGCTGGTTCCTGCGTGGTTTGTTCCTCGGCGCTGCCGCGACACCAGGTGGATCCCCTGAGCTCGAGCAGGTTTTCCGCGACATCGTGGTTGTGCGCGGAGACGACGCCATGCCCATGGGCGAGGCTCTGCCTATGCGGCTGCCCCAGGGGGGCGTGTCCGGGGACGCGACGGCCACCTGAGGCTTGCTCGCGCCTGACCCAGGAGCCTGATGCTCGGACGCGCCGCCATCGCGATACGCGCATGCGGGATGAGCCGACTCCACGTCACGGCGACAGCAGGCGGATGAAAGGCGTCGCCGTACCAGCCGAGCACGCGCACGCCACCTGCAACGGATCCCAACTGCCTCTCGGACGGACCATGACCGCGCGAGGCAGTCGTCAGGCAGGACTGGAGCTCGTCGTCCGAGTAGTCCGCCCAGGCGACCCTCACGAGAGCGGCGACATCACTCAGGCTCGGATCTGCCGGGAGCGATGCCACGACGCCGTGGATCCCCGAGCGGGCGATGTCCGCCGCAGCGCGAGCTGTGGCTGCTGCCCCTGAGGACGGCGCTCCGGTCCAGGCCGGAAGCACGCACGTGAGCGGTGGACAGTCGACGCGTCCGGAAGCCCAGGTGATAAGCGCGTGCGCGCCTAGGCTGACACCGATGATCTCGGTGCAGTGCTCGATTGATGTCACTGCAGACTCCAGGCGGTGGACGATGTCACCCACGTCGCCTGTCCGATCCTCCACGGTGATCACATCGCGTTGATCCGTCAGACCCAGGAGGCGACGTGCCGCCAACCCTGTTGATCCGGCACCGTGCAGGACGACGATCGTCACCCCCGGAGTCTGGCCCACGCGGACCGGACGTGCGTACCGGGACCGGCCTGCGGCTACCCTGACCGGTATGGCCCGCTGGTGGACGCGGTGGACTCGATCCCAGGACGAGGTCGAGGCGACCGAACTGACGTCGCAGATCGAATCCCACGGCGCCCAGGCGATCGGGGCTTGCGAGCGGGGCCAGTCGGTGTCCATCCACGGCGTCGTCCGATCGGTCACGTTGCGCCCGCGGGCATCGGCTCCGAGCCTGGAGGCCGAGGTCTATGACGGGAGCGGCCACATCACCCTCGTGTGGATCGGCCATCGACGTCTCTCCGGCGTTGATGTGGGGCGCCCCATCACCGCCCGAGGCCGGGTGACCTGCCCCCAGGGTTCGCCCACGATCTTCAACCCGGTCTACGAGTTGTATCCCGAGCCCGTGGAGATAGCGTGACGCCAGTTCCGGGCGGCGCCGACGACTCCTTCCCTCCCGACCACGAGCCGGTGTTTGTCCCGGAGACCAGCGAAGACGTGCGCGAGGAGCGAGTGCTCCTTGATCGTGCGCTCGGCGGCAAGCGCGGGATCATCGACAGCGGTGCGCCCACCGTCGTGTTCGTCATCGTCTATCTCGCAACGGGCAACGACCTCGCCGTAGCGATCTGGAGTGCGCTTGGGGCGGGCGCTGCGATTGCCGTATGGCGGCTGGTGCGCCGGGAGAGCCTTCAGCAGATCGTCGCGGGACTCATCGGGGTGGGCATCTCCGCCTTCGTCGCCTCGCGAACCCAGACGGGGGAGGGCTATTTCATCCCAGGGCTGCTCCAGAACATCGGATACGGCCTGGCCTTCCTCATCTCGATCCTCATCGGTTGGCCGCTCATCGGCGTCATCATCGGATTCCTCACCGGTCAGGGGGTGCGATGGCGCGCGGATCCGGAACTTCGTCGCATCTATGCAGCAGCATCCTGGATCTGGGTCGGGCTCTTCGCCCTTCGCATTGCCGTACAGGGCCCGCTCTACCTGGCTGGCTGGGTCGGCGCGCTGGGGTTCGCCAAGGTCATCATGGGAGTGCCGCTCTTCATCGCGGCGGGATACTTCACGTATCTCGTGCTGCGACCTGTGTTCGAGCGCAGGCGAGCCACCGATGGGCCCGACGAGACGGACATGCCACCGCAGTCGGACTGATCCGCCGGGGCGGCTCTGCGGGAAGGCCAAGCCGCCGACTGGCCGGCCGGTCCGACGACTGACTGGGCCGACGACTGACTAGGCCGACGTGTCGTCCATATCGATCGTGTGCGCGTGATCGCTGAGCATGGACTGGAGCACGGGCTCCTGCTCGGGGGCGCAGACGAAGACGAGTTCGTCGCCGATCTCCAGGGAGTCATCGGCCGACGGGGCAATGACGCGCGGGCCGCGCACGATGGCGGCCAGGGCCGTGTCCGGGGGCCAGGACATCGACCCCACTCGGCGGCCAACAACCGGAGATCCGGACGAGAGCGTGATCTCCACCAGATCCGCCTGTCCCTGGCGGAAGGTGAACAGGCGCACCAGATCGCCGACGCTCACCGCCTCCTCAACCAGCGCTGACAGCATGCGCGGAGTGGACACGGCCACGTCCACACCCCACGATTCGTTGAACATCCATTCGTTCTTGGGGTGGTTGACGCGTGCGACAACGCGAGGAACGCCGAACTCCGTCTTGGCGAGGAGGGACACGACGAGGTTGACCTTGTCGTCGCCGGTGGCTGCGACCATGACCTGACACTGGGCGAGGTCAGCCTCCTCGAGGGCCGCCAACTCACAGGCGTCCGCCTGCAGCATGACGGCACCCTGCACGGCCCCCGGGCGCGCCAGGTCGGTGTCGCGGTCGATCAGCAGGACCTCGTGTCCGAATCCGACGAGTTCGCGAGCGATGGACCTGCCGACCTTGCCCGCGCCAGCGATCGCGACCCTCATGACTTGTCCCGAACGATGCGCAGTGCGGCATCTCTGTCCCCGGCGAGGACCGCTTGGACTCGGTCGACATCGTCGACCGTGCTCAGCATGTGAACGAGGTCGCCGTCCTGCAGCACCGTGTCGGCAGTGGGAATAAGCCCGGCGCCAAGCCTGCTGAGGAAGCCGACGCGGGTGCGGGTGGAAACCTCGATATCGCTGACGGCGTGGCCGTACCACGACGGGTGTGCGGGCATTTCGGTGAGCACGACGTGGCCACTCGCGTCCCGGAACTCCTCGAGTCCGCCCTGGGGCAGGAGCCTTCGCATGATCTGGCCTGCCGTCCACGACACCGTGGCCACCGTGGGGATGCCGAGTCGCTGGTAGACCTCTGCACGCCGGGGGTCGTAGATGCGCGCGACGACGTGCTCAACTCCGTAGGTCTCGCGAGCCACGCGAGCGGCGAGAATGTTCGTGTTGTCGCCGCTGCTCACAGCGGCGCAGGCATGTGCCCGCTCGCTACCGGCCTTTTCCAGAGTCTCGCGGTCGAAGCCGATGCCCTTGACGGTGTTGCCGCCGAAGCGGGTGCTCAGACGCCGGAAGGACTGGGGGTCCTGATCCACGATGGCCACCGCGTGGCCCGCCTCATCGAGCCGGTCGGCGAGGAGCGAGCCCACGCGGCCGCAGCCGAGGATCACGACATGCACGCTCCGACGCTACACGGGTGGGGACGCGGGTCGGTTGTCGGTGGTTGCGCAAGCGGGGCATAGCATGGCGCCCGTGCCGGTCGTGGACACCGTCAAGCGGTTCTTCTTCGGTCGAGCCCTACGCAGTGACCGGATCGGCGACACCCTGCTCCCCAAGCGCATCGCGCTCCCCGTCTTCGCCAGCGACGCCCTGTCGTCCAATGCCTACGCCACGCAGGAGATCCTCATCGTCCTGGCGTTGGGCGGCTTCTCGCTGTATTCCTTCGGGCCATGGGTGGCCGCCGCTGTCGTAGTCCTGTACTTCGTGGTGATCGCGTCCTACCGCCAGAATGTCCATGCGTACCCGGGCGGAGGCGGCGACTACACCGTCGTCGCGACCAACCTCGGACCGCGATGGGGGGTGTTTACGGCGAGCGCGCTCCTTGTGGACTACACGCTCACCGTGGCCGTGTCGATCTCCGCCGCTGTGGCGAACCTGGGATCGGTGTTCCCGGCCATCGCAGATCACGCACCCTGGTGGGCTGTCGGCATCATCGTCATCATCACGCTCATCAACCTGCGTGGGATCCGCGAGTCAGGTACTGCTTTCGCGATACCTACGTATCTCTTCCTGGTGTCGATCGCGATCATGGTGGGCACCGCAGCGGTGCGGATCCTGCTCGGCGGCGAACTGCGCGCTGAGAGTGCGGGCTGGGAGGTCGTCGCTCAGGACGAGGTCATGGGCTTCGCCCTGGCCTTCCTCGTGGCTCGGGCCTTCTCCTCGGGTACCACGGCCCTCACGGGCATCGAGGCCATCGCCAACGGCGTCCCGTCGTTCCGCAAGCCGAAGGCGCGCAATGCCGCCACCACCCTGCTGCTGCTGGGTGTCATCTCCATGACGATGTTCCTGTCCATCACGTGGCTAGCCCTCGCCTCCGGGGTCAAGGTCACCGGGAATGACGCGGATCTGATCGGCTTGCCGGAGGGTCAGTCGCAGAAGACCGTGATCGTCCAGATCGCCCAGGCTGCCTTCGGTGAATTCGAGATCGGGACCCTCGTCGTCTCTCTGGCGACAGCGCTCATCCTGGCCCTGGCCGCCAACACGGCATTCAATGGCTTCCCCGTCCTCGGCTCCATCTTGGCTCGAGACGGCTACCTTCCCCGCCAACTTCACACCCGAGGAGATCGGCTCTCCTACAGCAACGGCATCATCGTGCTGGCGCTCTTCGCGGTCATCCTTGTCATCGTCTTCCAGGCCGATGTTTCGTCGCTGATCCAGCTCTACATCATCGGTGTATTCGTCGCGTTCACGCTCGGGCAGATCGGCATGCTCCGCCACTGGAACCGCCAGCTCAGGCGACCGCAGCCTGCGGAGGATCGGCGTCGGATGAGGCGGTCGAGGCTGATCAACGCGGTGGGGGCCGCCCTGACCGGACTCGTGCTCGTCGTCGTGCTCGCGACGAAATTCCTGCAGGGAGCCTGGATCGTCGTCGTGGCGATGCCGCTCATCTTCCTCGTCATGCAGGCTATCCATCGCCACTATGACCGCGTTCGCGAGGAGATCGCCGTCGGTGACGAGGTGCACTTCACGCTCCCCTCACGTGTGCACGGCATCGTCCTCGTATCCAAGCTGCACAAGCCCACGCTGCGAGCGCTCGCGTATGCGCGTGCCACTCGGCATGACACGCTCGAGGCTCTCACCGTCGACGTTGATCCAGCGGATACCGCTGCATTGCGCCGTGACTGGGAGCGGCGCGACATCCCCGTGACACTGCGCGTGATCGAGTCTCCCTACCGGGAGATCACCCGACCCATCATCGACTACGTCAAGCGACTGCGGCGTGAGAGTCCTCGCGACCTCGTCACGGTCTATGTCCCCGAATATGTCGTGGGGCACTGGTGGGAGCAGTTGCTCCACAACCAGTCCGCGCTCAGGCTCAAGACGCGTCTGCTCTTTGCCCCCGGGGTGATGGTGGTCAGCGTGCCCTGGCAGTTGGTCTCCTCGGAGATCGCCAGCGACGCCGCGGACTGGCGCACTCCCTAGGGAAGGCGCTGCGACGGGCGGGTCGACGGTGTCCCGCTGAAGAAGGCCTCGTGCCAGAGGGCGAGCATGAGGAGGACGAAGAGACGTCGGGAGGCGTCCTGACGTCCCTGGGCATGGTCCTCGGCCAACTGCTCGATGACATCCATGTGGAACATGCTCGCGAGGAATTCGCTGCGGCGGATGGGAGCCAGCACGGCATCCGGATCCTGGGACAGCCAGTGCTTGAACGGGGTGGGGAAGCCCAGCTTCGCGCGTTGCTCCGTGGTCTGTGGGATACGACCGCGGAAGGCGCGGCGCAGCAGCCACTTCGTCGTGCCGTCTCGGTACTTGAGGTCGTCGGGGATCGTCGCACTCACGGCGGCGACCTCCGGATCGAGATAGGGAACACGCAACTCCAGCGAGTGGGCCATGGTCATGCGGTCGGCCTTCGCGAGGATGTCGCCTCTCAGCCAGTAGTGCATGTCGACGAGCTGCATGCGCCGCGACTCGGGAAGCTGGTCGAAGCCCGGGTAACTGGCTGCGAGTACGTCCGCCGGACGCACGTGGTGGGCGGGCTCACCTGACCTGACGAGTCGGCGCACCTCGTCGGGGCGGAAGACGTAGGCATTGCCGATGTAGCGGTCGGCGAAGTCGGTCGTGGCCCGGCGCAGATAGTTGCGTCCCGGGAAGGCACGATGCAGGCGACCGAGCCGACCCGCGAGCCGGCGCAGGGGCCGCGGAAGTTTGCGGATGCGGTCGAGGTCGATCGGTTCGCGGTAGATGCGGTAGCCGCCGAAGAGCTCGTCGGCACCTTCGCCGGAGAGCACGACGGTGACGTGCTCGCGGGCGGCGCGCGCAACGAAGTACAAGGACACGGCAGAGGGATCGGCCACCGGTTCGTCGAAGTACCAGGCGATATCAGGCAGGACACCGAGGTACTCGGCGATGTCCACATGAATCTCGTGATGATCCGTGCCGAGCCGATCGGCAACCTCGCGCGCTTCAGCGTGTTCGCTTACGGCATCGAAGCCCACGGTGAAGGTCTTGACCGGATCGAGCCCCGCTGCAGCTCGTGCCTCCTGCACCAGTGTGACGGTGATGGCGCTGTCGATGCCCCCGCTGAGGAAGGCACCGACGGGGACATCGGCGATGAGATGGTGCTCCACCGAATCCTCAAGCACCTCCCTCACGTCATTCTCCAGTGTCCGGGCATCAGCCACGGGATTGGAGAACTCGTAGCGCCAGTACATCGTCGGTTCGAATGCGGGGGAGTCGAGGTCGATGACCGCGTAATGACCAGGATCAAGCCGGACGATTCCGTCAAAGAATGTCGTGTGAAGGGGGTTGAACTGGAACGACAGGTAGTTGATGACCGCCGAGGTGTCGACACGTGGAGTGACTGACGGGTCGGCGAGCAGCGACTTGATCTCCGACGCGAAGGCAGCGACACGAGGCCCCTGGGGCGTATCCGCAAGCCGTACGTAGAGCGGCTTGATGCCAAAGGGGTCACGGGCGAGGATCAACTGGCGCCGTTCGGCGTCGAAGATGCACAGCCCGAACATCCCCCGGAGGCGGCGAAGCATGCCGGGGAGGTCCTGACGGCCCTCATGCAGGTACAGGCGCAAGATCGTGTCCGTGTCGCTACTGCTCCTTGGTGGGAGCCCGGCCGCGGTGAGGTCCTCGTCGATCTCGCGGTAGTTGTACAACTCACCGTTGTAGACGATGCCGGCGGACTTGTCGTCGCTCCACATGGGCTGATGGCCGCCCGCGATATCGATGATCGACAGGCGTGTCATGCCGAAGGCGAAATCCTCGCCGACGTAGGAGCCTGAGTCATCGGGGCCGCGATGGTGGATGACCTCGAGCATCGGGCCGATGACCGTGGAGGTGACGGCCGGTGGGCCGAGCGATCCAGCGATACCGCACATGCGGCGCGACCCTCCTTACGTCCGGCTCGTCACGCTAACAGGTCCCGGGCGCGTGTCCATGGCGCTGAGCCAGCGACACGGCCTCGTGTGGCGCTGGGTAGTGTGGATCGAGAGCTGGAGGAGGAACGAGCCGTGGCAGCGCAGAGCAACAGTCTGGGAGCCCGATCGACGCTGAGCGTGGGGGACCGGGACTACGAGATCTATCGAGTCGACGCCGTTCCTGGGGCGGATTCGCTGCCCTTCACCCATCGAGTGCTGCTCGAGAATCTCCTCCGGACCGAGGATGGCGCGAATGTCACCGAGGCGCAGATTCGTGCACTCGGATCCTGGGACGCGACCGCCGAACCCTCGGAGGAGATCCAGTTCACGCCGGCGCGCGTCATCATGCAGGACTTCACCGGAGTACCCGTGGTGGTGGATTTGGCGACGATGCGCGAGGCCGTGGCTGATCTCGGCGGCGATCCCGCTCGCATCGAGCCGCTGGCCCCCGCGGAACTCGTGATCGACCACAGCGTCATTGCGGACTACTTCGGCCGGCGCGACGCTGCTGACCTCAATACTGCGCTGGAGTACGAGCGCAATCGAGAGCGCTACCAGTTCCTGCGCTGGGGACAAGGTGCCTTCGAGGAGTTCAAGGTGGTCCCTCCCGGGACGGGGATCGTCCACCAGGTGAACATCGAACACCTCGCACGAGTCGTCATGGCACGCGGCGGCCAGGCGTACCCCGACACGGTGGTGGGAACCGACAGTCACACCACGATGGTCAACGGGCTGGGGGTGCTGGGCTGGGGAGTGGGCGGCATCGAGGCCGAAGCAGCCATGCTCGGCCAGCCCGTGTCGATGCTCATCCCCCGGGTGGTGGGCTTCAAACTCACGGGAGAATTGCCCGCCGGCGCCACCGCGACGGATCTCGTGCTGACGATCACACAGATGCTGCGCAGACACGGTGTCGTGGGGAAGTTCGTCGAGTTCTACGGCGACGGTGTTGCTGCGGTCCCGCTGGCAGACCGGGCCACGATCGGCAACATGAGTCCGGAGTACGGATCCACGGTGGCCATCTTCCCCATCGACGGGGAGACACTCGACTACCTCCGGCTGACGGGTCGATCCACAGAGCAGGTGGACCTCGTGGAGGCTTACGCGAAGGCCCAGGGGTTGTGGCATGACCCCAAGCGCGAGGCCCGGTACTCCGAGTACGTCGAGCTCGACCTCGGGACCGTCGTGCCGTCCCTCGCGGGCCCCAAGCGTCCCCAGGATCGCGTGCCGCTCGATGAGGCGAAATCCCGGTTCGTCGAAGCGCTGCGCGACTACACCCGCGAGCCCGCTGCGGCTGTAGAAACCACGATTGACGGAGAGCCGGTCGAGATCGGGCACGGTGACGTGGTGATTGCGGCCATCACGTCGTGCACCAACACCTCGAATCCGTCGGTGATGGTGGCCGCTGGGCTGCTCGCGAAGAAGGCCATCGAACGCGGGCTCAGTCGCAAGCCCTGGGTCAAGACGACTCTCGGCCCCGGCTCGCAGGTGGTAACCGACTATTACGACCGTGCCGGGCTCACGCCCTTCCTGGATAAGCTGGGCTTCGACACCGTGGGGTACGGATGCACCGTATGCATCGGCAACTCCGGCCCGCTTATTGCCGAAGTCAGCGAAGCTGTCCATCAGGCGGATCTGGCGGTCGTGTCGGTCCTGAGCGGCAACAGGAACTTCGAAGGTCGCATCAATCCCGACGTGAAGATGAACTACCTCGCGTCGCCACCGCTTGTTGTCGCCTACGCGATAGCCGGGACCATGGACATCGACTTCGACTCTGAGCCTCTCGGGCTCGATCCTGACGGGCATCCGGTCTTCCTCGCCGACGTGTGGCCGACCGCGCGCGAAATCCAGGGGGTCGTCGACTCGTGCATCGACGAGGAGATGTTCGCCTCGCGCTACGCCGACGTCTACCGCGGAGACGAACGCTGGCGCAGCCTGCCCACTCCCACGGGTGACCGCTTCGACTGGGACCCGGACAGCACGTACGTGCGCAAGGCTCCCTACTTCGATGGGATGCCGGTCACCCCGGAGCCGTTGAGCGACATCACGGGTGCGCGAGTCCTGCTCAAGTTGGGTGACTCGGTGACGACCGACCACATCTCGCCCGCGGGGAACATCAAGGCTGACAGCCCGGCAGGCCGGTACCTCGAGGAGCACGGCGTGGCGCGGGCGGACTTCAACTCCTACGGGTCGCGTCGGGGCAACCACGAGGTGATGATTCGGGGGACCTTCGCCAATATCCGCTTGCGCAACCTCATGCTCCACGATGTTGAGGGCGGCTTCACGGTCGATTTCACGACGCCGGACCACGAGACGGTCCCGGTGTACGACGCGGCCATGGCCTACGCCCAACACCACACCCCACTGGTGATCCTCGCGGGCAAGGAGTACGGCTCAGGCTCGAGCAGGGACTGGGCGGCGAAGGGCACAGCACTCCTTGGCGTCAAGGCAGTGATCGCCCAGTCATACGAGCGAATCCACCGTTCCAACCTCATCGGCATGGGGGTTCTGCCGCTGCAGTTCCCCGACGGAATGAGCGCGGATTCGCTCGGCCTGCAAGGCGACGAGGTCTTCACCATCCGTGGCATCACGGAGTTCAACGCGGGCCTCATCCCGGGTGAGGTCGATGTCGAGGCCGTTGCGGCCGATGGGCGCACGGTGGAGTTCAGTGCGCGTGTTCGGGTGGACACCCCGGGCGAGGCCGAGTACTACCGGCACGGCGGCATCCTGCAGTACGTCCTGCGTTCGCTCGTCTGACGTGCGGCCTCCCGGCTGGCCGTCGCCGGTGAGCGATCCGGACGACGAGGAGTTCCTCGAGTCCGCGATGCGCTGGCTCTGGGACGTGGGCGCCATCCCACGCCATCCCGGGTCTACGTGGAACCGTGAGCCGCGGGCCCTGGCTTTCCGCGTCGTCGTCGACCTCGATGCTCGGCTCGAGGGCGCGCGGACCGCCTACGCGCAGGCCAGATCGACCCTCACGGGTAGCGCTCACGACATCGACGGCGTGCTCGCGGAAATCGAAGCGGAGGGTGCGCGCCTCCAGCGTTGGGCTCGTGAAGCCCGATTGGTGGCCGAGGCTCTCGGCGGGAGGCGCTGGGACGAGCGGCTCTGACGTGTGAGGGGCAGGACCTGGGCCTAGACTGTGCCAACGCGCCACCAGGGCGCAGAGGCGGGAGGCACGTGCGCCGTGGGGCTGCTCCAAGGCATCGGCTCTCCCGAGGACCTGCGCGCTGTCGCAGACGAGCAACTGCCTCTGCTGGCTGAGGAGATCCGAGACTTCCTTGTCGCGCGGGTGTCAGCCACGGGAGGTCACCTCGGGCCGAACCTGGGGGTCGTCGAGGTGACCATGGCCCTGCACCGGGTGTTCGATTCGCCCCATGACGTCATCCTGTGGGACACAGGTCATCAGGCCTACGTGCACAAGATGCTCACAGGGCGCCTCGACGGATTCGAGCGCCTGCGCAAGGAGGGCGGACTGTCAGGTTACCCCTCCCGCGCTGAGTCAGCCCACGACGTCATCGAGAATTCGCACGCGTCAACCGCGCTGTCGTACGCCGACGGCATCGCCAAGGGGTTCGAACTACGCGGAGACTTCGGTGGTCCATCCCCGCGCCATGTCGTCGCCGTGGTCGGCGACGGATCGCTCACCGGCGGGATGGCCTGGGAGGCGCTGAACAACATCGCGGCATCGGACCGCCCGGTGATCATCGTGGTCAACGACAACGAGCGCTCCTACTCGCCCACCATCGGCGGTCTGGCACATCACCTCGCCACATTGCGCACGACCCAGGGGTACGAGCGCTTCCTGCACTGGGGGCGGCGGACCCTCAAGCGCACGCCTGTCGTCGGTGCGCCCGTCTACGAGGCCTTGCACGGAATGAAGAAGGGCCTCAAGGACATCGTGGCTCCCCAGGGCATGTTCGAGGACCTCGGGCTCAAGTACATCGGTCCCATCGACGGCCATGACACGCTTGCCGTTGAGCATGGTCTGCGTCGGGCACGAGCGTTCGCGGGGCCCGTGGTGGTGCACGTGATCACCCAGAAGGGAAGGGGCTACGCGCCAGCGGAGCAGGATGAGGCGGACCGCTTCCACGGCATCGGGGTGATCGATCCTGAGACAGGGCAGCCGCTCAGTGCAAGTGGCCGCACCTGGACCTCGGTGTTCGCCGATGAACTCGTCGACATCGGCGGCATGGACGCAAGCGTGGTGGCGGTGACGGCTGCAATGCTGGGGCCGACCGGCCTTGACCGGTTCGCTTCGCGCTTCCCGGATCGGACATTCGATGTGGGCATCGCCGAGCAACATGCGGTGACGAGCGCGGCCGGCATGGCGTACGCGGGGCTGCATCCTGTCGTCGCCGTCTACGCGACGTTCCTCAATCGGGCGTTCGACCAGGTGCTGCTGGACTGCGCGCTCCATCACGCAGGCGTGACCTTCGTCCTCGATCGTGCAGGCGTCACCGGTGACGACGGGCCGAGTCACAACGGTGTATGGGACATGTCGCTCATGGGAGTTGTCCCCGGCTTGCGCCTGGCAGCCCCCCGTGACGCCACCACCCTGCGCGAGGAACTGCGCGAGGCCATTTCCATAGCCAACGCTCCCACGGTCGTCCGATTCCCCAAGGGCTCCGTGCCCGAAGATCTGCCCGCCCTGCGTCGCGTGGGGGGAGTCGACATCCTTCGGGAGGATGCCCGTGGGGACATCCTCATCATCGCGGTGGGCTCGTTCGCGCGGCTGGGTCTCGAGGTCGCCGAGGCCCTCGACGCACAGGGGATTTCAGCCACCGTGGTCGATCCGCGCTGGGTCCTGCCCGTGCCGGAGCACATCGCGCGGATAGCCGTCGACGTCGATCGCGTCGTGGTCCTCGAGGACAACAGCCGGGCCGGGGGCATCGGCACGGCCGTGAAGGCGCTGCTCGAGGACACAGGCGTGGCCACGCCCGTCGCGACGTTCGGCTTCCCGGCCGAGTTCCCCGAGCACGCCGCGAGGGCTTCGTTGCTCGCCCACGTGGGACTCACCGCGCAGAGCATCGCCCGTCGTGTCACCGAACTCAGCTCTGCCCCGCTGCCCGATCTCGCACCTGAGCCAGGGGGCTAGTCGGCAAGTGCCCCGACGAGGGCATCGGCCGTGAGCGACACTTGCCACGGACGTGCCCCCCAGTCGGAGAGAGCCGCGGCGATCGTCGCGGAGTCCAGCGGCTCCGGGGGGCTCCACGCGCACCGTCGCACGGCGTCGGGAGGAAGCAGGTTCTCCACCGGCATGCTGTGGCTCTCGGCAAGTTCGGCTAGTTCCGCACGGGCCCGGGCCAGTCGCTCCGCGGCTTCCGGATTGCGCTCGCGCCACAGCCGCGGGGGCGGCGGTCCGTCGGAGGGCAGCGCGGGTGCCGGAAGATCGGATTCGGGGAGCGACTGGGCCTGCTCGATCGCGCGCCACCATCGGGAGAGGTGCTTGGCCGCGTTGCCCTTGACGAACTCCGGCAGCGACGCAAGCCGCTCTCGGTCCGCTGGCTGGGCAATCGATGCGGCCACGATGGCCGCATCGGGAAGCATCCGGCCCGGGCTGATGTCGATCTGGCGTGCCAGTGCGTCTCGGGATTCCCAGAGTGCGCGCACGATCGCCAGCGAACGACGGCCACGCACCTTGTGAAGGCCCGACGTCCGTCTCCATGGATCACGGCGGGGGGCGGGCTCGGGTGCTGCCAGGACCGCGGCGAACTCTTCCTGGGCCCAAGCGTCCTTCCCTGCCGCGGCGAGTTCGGCGGCCAGGATGTCGAACAGGTCGACGAGCACTTCCACATCGAGCGCGGCGTAGCGCAGCCAGTCGTCGGGGAGCGGGCGCTTGGACCAATCGGCCGCGCCGTGTCCTTTGGCGAGATGCCTCCCCAGATCTGACTCGACAAGCGGCCCGAGCCCGACGCGGTCCTTGCCGAGCAGTCGTGCGGCGAGTTCGGTGTCGAAGATCGCATCGGGGACGAGTCCGACCTCGCGGAGGCACGGCAGGTCCTGAGAGGCAGCATGAAGGATCCACGTCGTCCGCGCGAGGGCGTCGCCCAGTGAAGCCAGGCTCTCGAAGCCTGTCGGATCAATGAGCCAGGTACCGCTCCCGCGTCGATAGAACTGGACGAGGTATGCGCTCTGCCCGTACTTGAATCCCGACGCGCGCTCGGCGTCGACGGCGACCGGCCCATGGCCGGCCCCGAGTGCCTCGATGGCCCGGGCGAGGCCATGGCCGTCGGTCACCACCGACGGCAGGCCATCGAGGAGTTCCACCGGCGGCAGTGTCGGCGCGGTGGCAGGACTCTCGTCGGCGGCCGCGGCTGCTTCGGGACTGCTCACGCGAGGGAGCCGGAACGGCGCGAGGGCGAGAGGGCGGAGACGCCGGGGGGCAGGGGCAGCAGGCCGGCCGCCTGAGCGAGGGCGCCCGCCCAAGCCTGGACCTCGCCACCCATGTCGTCGGGGGCGCCGGTGGGAGTCCAGGACGCTCTGATCTCGACCATGCCGGTGACATCGCGCTCGCCCAGCGCGCCAAACGACTCGCTCATGACTCGGGTGACGGTCCCGCCCAGCGCGGTCCGCGTGCCACCGGCATCGTCCAGGGCCTCCTGAAGCCACGCCCAGGCCACGCCGGTGAGGAGGGGATCGGTCGCGAGGTCAGGCTCGAGGACGGCACGGATGAAGATGACAGCGCGGAAGTGCCCGTCCCAGGCTTCGACCCCATCTGGATCATGGAGCAGCACGAATCGTCCCGAGGCGAGTTCCTCGTCGTCCTCGCAGAATTCGGCGGTGAGGGCGACGGCGTGCGGCGCCAGCCGCTGGGGCGCGGGCCCCTCATCCAGCGTCAGTTCAGGTCGGAGGCGGACGCCGCGCAGGCTTGCCAGGGCCCGATCGAAACTATCGGAGCCGGACGTCACTCAGGCAGACTACGACGGTGTCGGCCCGGGGGCCTTCATCCCACGCCGTGGGGGCTCAATCCTGGCCGGTTGCGGTGTCCAGCGTGAGGCACACGCTGTTGATGCAGTAGCGAAGGTCGGTGGGGGTGGCGTAGCCCTCGCCCTCGAAGACATGTCCGAGGTGGCTGCCGCACGAGGCGCAGCGCACTTCAGTGCGCACCATGCCGTGGCTTCGATCTTGGATTTCCACGATGCGGTCGCCGGCGAGGGGTGTGTAGAACGAGGGCCAGCCGCAGTGCGAGTCGAACTTCGCGTCGGATCGGAAGAGCTCCTGGCCACATGCGCGGCAGGAGTAGACCCCCTCAGCCTTCGTCTCGACATACTCGCCGGACCAGGCGGGCTCGGTGCCTGCCTCGCGCAGGACCGCATACTCGCGAGGATCGAGGCGTGCGAGCCACTCCTCCTCGCTGCGCGCGGCGGGGTATTCGCTTCCATCGGGACGTCGTGGCTCTACAGTCGGCATGGCGCCAGAGTAGGCCGGGACCTCGGACGTGGCGATCCGGGAGCGAAGGGGATGGACGATGAGCGAGATGCTCGATATTCGAGGCTCGTGGTTGACTGAAGGCGACCTCGAGCAGGCGCGAGAGCGGCTGCCGATGGTGTACGTCGAGGCCATTCCCGTACGTGTCGACTCCCTTGGATCCATCACCTCAGTCGGCCTGCTGCTGCGCGCGATGCCGGATGGTTCCATCAGTCGGGCTCTCGTGTCCGGCCGCGTGCTCTACGGCGAGAGGCTCCGCGAGGCGCTGCTTCGACACATCGAGAAGGACCTTGGTCCGGTGGCGCTGCCACGCCTGCCCCTGGATCCCGCGCCCTTCACCGTGGCCGAGTATTTCCCCGACCCCAGTGTGACCGGCTACCACGACCCCCGACAGCATGCAGTCAGCCTCGTGTACGTCGTACCCTGCGATGGCGACTGCGCGCCAAGCCAGGACGCGCTCGACCTCACGTGGATCAGTCCAGACGAGGCCGCTTCTGAGACGTTCCAGGCGGAGATGACCGGCGGCCAGGGGCGGCTCGTGCGCATGGCCCTCGCCTACGCCGGCCAGCTGGACTAGGCCCCGAACGACGGGGGCCGGCGCTCCGCCTTGGCCACGAGGGCCTCCGCCAGGTCGGGGCCGCGGAAGGACTCCCGCATGAGAGCCAGGCTCGCTGTGGTGCTGGGATCGAGCCCCTCCGTGTCGGCGTCGCTGAGCTGCCGCTTGATAGTGCGAAGCGATGAGGGGGAGCAGTGGGCGGCAACGTCGCGTGCCCAGTCCATCGCGGCTCCCAGGCAATCGTCGTGGACAGAGTGAACGATGCCCAGGCGCCATGCCTCGTCGGCGTCGAGGGGGCGGCCACTCAACAGGATCTCCGCGGCTCGCTGGCGCCCGATCATGCGGGGTAGCAGCCACGCGACGCCATACTCCGCCACGAGTCCGAGGCGCGAGAATGCCGAGATGAACCGCGCCTGCGGCGAGGCGAAGCACACGTCACCGGTAAGAGCGATGACGAACCCGAGGCCCGCAGCGGCGCCGTTGACGGCCATGACGACGGGGATGTCGACAGTCAGCGCCGTGGTGGGCAGCACGTCGTCGGACGTCTGGGCGACGAAGCCGTCAAGCGCCTCGGGCCCTTGAGCCAGGACGCTCAGGT
>JBMTDJ010000008.1:0-50482 GCA_049431945.1 Candidatus Nanopelagicales bacterium
TGCTCGACGAGCGCCTCAAGGACCGCGACATCTCGCTCGACCTGACGCAGTCCGCACGCGAATTGCTGGCTGAGCGCGGGTACGACACATCGATGGGTGCACGCCCGCTGCGTCGCACGATCCAGCGTGAAATCGAGGATCCGCTGAGCGAGAAGATGCTCTTCGGCGAGATCGTGCCAGGCTCGGCGGTGCTCGTCGACGTGATCGATGGCGGCGATGGCAAGGAGTTCACGTTCACCTCCACGCCCAAGGCGGACGTCCCCGACCTCCCGCCGGTCGAGACTGCTGGCACGGACTGATGCGCGCGGAGGTCGGGGATGCCTAGCGGCGGTCCGCTCATCCCCGGCCTGCGCGAGTACGACGCGCCCCGGCGACGACGTTCACCCGTCTTTTGGATGTGGGCGATCGGCTCCGTCGTGGTGGTCGTGGCCCTCGTCGTGCTCGGGGGACTCGTCGCCGGCATCGGGCCACTTCGTGCGCTGGGCACGGACGAGGCACCACTCACACCCGTGAGCTGGCGCCCGACCGCGGACCCCACGGTCATCCAGGTTGCCGTGGCCCTTCCGGATGCGGGACTGTGCACGGGGGACGAGGTCGTCGTCAGGGCCATCGAGCGCCCGACCCTCATCGAGGTGTCGGCCGTTCGCGCGAGCCCGCGCGGCGGGGATGAATGCGCAGGTATCGGCATCGCAGGTGATCGCACCTGGGTGGACCTGCAGCTCGACCTCGAGATGGGCACACGGATGGCGGTGCGTGAGTCAGATCGTGTCCCACTCGACGTGGAGCCTCCCGCGTAGGGGCCCGGAGGTTCGGAAAAACCGACCCTGTCGGGCTCCTCGGATTCGACGCCGATCAGGTGGGCAGTGCCCAGCGACCGCGACTGGCGGGCGCCACGAGACCATCGGCCACGAGGGTGTCCAGGGCCCGGGCGCGCTGAGAGGGATCGGGCCAGGCCAGATCCAGCTTGCGCTGGGTCACCGGACCTGCTGCCTCGCGCAGCACGGCGAGCAGCGCGCCGCGGGCCTGCCGATCAGATCCGGTGTACGTCGCTTGCCGGCGTGGGGGCTCGCCGGCCGGGCTTCCCAGGGCGAGCCAGCGGCAGGTCGCGCTCACCGGGCATGCGTCGCACGCCGGCCTTCGCGAGGTGCACACCAGGGCGCCGAGCTCCATGACCGCGGCCATCCAGGCTGACCCGTCCCTGCCATCCGGCTGGATCGAATCGGCGTAGGCGACCTCCGACCGCCTGATCGAAGGGGCAGGGAACTGCGTACCGAGGTCGTGGCGGGCGATGACCCGCCGCACGTTGGTGTCCAAGGCGAGCGCCCGTTGGCCGTAGGCGAACGCACGGACCGCGCCCGACGTGTACTCGCCGACCCCCGGCAGGTCCCTGAGCGCGGCATCGTCGACGGGCACCAGGTCCCCGTGATCGGTCGCGATGCGGGCGGCGGCGGCATGGAGCCGCAGGGCGCGTTTGGGGTAGCCAAGGCGCCCCCAGGCGGTGATGGCGTCGCCCGCGGCTGATGCCGCGAGAACGGAGGGGGTCGGCCAGCGCTTGAGCCAGGTGGTCCACGCGGGGATGACCCGCTCGACCGGGGTCTGCTGGAGCATGACCTCGGACACCAGGACGCCCCAGCCTCCGGGGTGGGGACCCGGGGCTGGTTCTTGACGCCAAGGCAGGGATCTGGCTCTGTGGGTGAACCATCGCTGAATATCTGGATTTCGACCCCCCAGGTGGGGCGAATCGGCTCGATTCGACCCCATTGGGCCGCCATGGGTGGGGGGTCGACGCCGGGGGGTCGGCGATGGCCGGGCGGGCATATGCCGATGCTGTCATGGCTGACCCGTCAAGGGAGTACGGTGCTGCCCCGTGAGTGGGCTCATGTCGCCGATCGGCCCCGAGGCACCCGGCGTCTACTGGCGGCGTCGCGTCGTCGTCCTCGTTGTGCTCCTGGTCATCCTCGTCTTGCTGTGGTGGCTCATCTTCGGACGGAACTCCGGCGGCGATGCTGCACCGGAGCCGTCGCCGACCGGCACGTCGACCTCATCGCCGTCCCCGGATCCGACCTCGTCGTCGGCCAGTCCGACGCCTGAGCCCGAGCCCACCGAGGTGACCCAGTGCGCTGAAGCGGACATCCTGGTCGAGGCCTTCGCGGAGGAGGCCATCTACCCGGTGGGATCGACCCCGACACTCACCCTGTCCGTGACCAATATCGGGACGCGGCCCTGCAAGCGCGACGTCGGGCCAGGCGCCAATGAGCTTCGGATCACTCAGGGCGAGGTCACGATCTGGTCCAGTGATGACTGCAACCCCAACGAAGACAAGGACGTGGTCACACTCGATCGCGGAGATGCCTTCGAGACCCAACTCGTCTGGGATGGCTACCTCAGTGCTGCCGGCTGCCCCCCGGACCAGCCCATGGCCCAGGCGGGCGAGTACACGGTCCTGGGTCGCAATGGCGCCATCTTGAGCGCGCCGACGGCCCTGCGCCTGGAATAGGTCCCCTAGCCGGACAGCCCGGCCAACCGGTCGATGGCGGCCAGCCCTGCATCGAGGTGCCTGAGCTCGACGACGCCGTCGACGCGATCGCGGGAGCCCGCGGGGACGAGGATGCGAGTGAACCCAAGGCGCCGCGCCTCCGCCACGCGCTGGGACAGGAACGGCACCGGACGAATATCACCCGACAGCGCGACTTCGCCGATGGCGAGGACGTCAGCGGGGATGGGTGTCTCGCGCATGCCGGAGTAGATCGCCAGGCACACCGCCAGGTCGGCGGCCGGGTCGGCGATCTGCGCGCCACCTACGGTGGCGACGAAGATGTCGCGCTGGGAGAGCCCCTTGGCACCGGCCCGCTCGGTCACCGCCGCGAGGGTGACGATGCGGGTCGTGTCCATACCCGTCACCGTGCGCCGGGGTGCCGGCCCGGTGCCGGAGGCGACCAGAGCCTGGATCTCGGCGAGGAGGGCCCTGCGGCCCTCCATGGTGACGGTCACGCAGGTGCCCGCGACAGGCTTGTCCCGGTGCCCGCGGAAGAGCTCCGAGGGGTCCTTGACCTCGGCGAGTCCGCGCTCGGTCTGCTCGAAGGCGACGATCTCGTCGGCCGGGCCGTAGCGATTCTTGGTTGCGCGCAGCAGGCGCAGGGCCGTCGTGCGGTCGCCGTCGAACGTCAGCACGGTGTCGACGAGGTGCTCGAGCGCGCGAGGGCCGGCGATCGAGGAGTCCTTGGTCGACTGGCCGATGAGCAGGAGCGGTACTCCGCGTTGCTTGGCCGTGCGGGTGAGCGCCTGGGTGACCTCCAGAACCTGCGCCACGCCACCGGCGCGCCCGTCGAGCTCGGGGCTCGCGATGGTCTGCACCGAGTCGATTACGACGAGTGCGGGGCGGTGATGATCGATGAGCCCGAGCACCGTGAAGAGGTCGCTGTCATCGGCAACGAGGAGTTGCTCTGACATGGCGCCTATGCGCCTGGCGCGCAGCGCGATCTGGTCGGCTGATTCCTCGCCCGAGATGTAGAGCACAACGCCGGGGTGCTTGGCGCTGAAGGCGTGCGCGACCGCGAGGAGCAGGGTCGACTTGCCGACGCCGGGCTCGCCGGCCAGCAAGACGACCTGGCCGGCGACGAGACCGCCCCCGATAACCCGGTCGAATTCACCCGCGCCCGTGGGCGTGCGGCGCACGCGCTCCTCGGCGATATCGGAGACGGCTTGAGCCGGACGCACCGCGGCGGCCTTGGTGCCGGCCTTGGTGGCCTTGGAGGTCGGAGTGGGCGCGATCTCGACGACGGTGCCGAACTCCTGGCACTTGGGGCAGCGGCCCACCCAGCGCAAGGAGGTGGCACCGCACGCATTGCACTGGTAGCTCACCGACGGCTTGGCCATGGCGAGAGGCTACGGCGTACCCCTGACCGCCGCGTCAGGACGGATCGGCGGGGTGCGGCGCGAGAGCCTCACGAGCCTTGCCGCGGGCATTGCGAAGGGCATGTTCGTGGGCCTCGCAGTATTCGACGAGGACGGCGTACGCCTTCTTGCCCATGAGCTCGACTAGTTCGTCGCGGTTGGTGACGTAGACGGGCTCGCTGGCGATGTGGGCCTCGGTATTGCCGCTGCAGTACCAGTCGAGGTCGTGACCGCCCGGACCCCACCCGCGTCGGTCGAATTCCGTGATGCTCACGACCTGGACCGTGGTGTCATCGGGACGCTCGACCTCGTCATAGGCCCGTCGGATAGGCAGTTGCCAGCACACGTCGGGCTTGGTCTTGACGAAGGACACTCCCTCGCGCTCGGCGAGACCGTGGAGTGCGCAGCCTTCGCCTCCTTCGAATCCGGGTCGGTTGAGGAAGATGCAGCCGCCGTCGACGACGCGCGTCTTGCGCTCGCCGTCGCTGGTCTTGACGGTCGCACCCTTGCGCTGTCCGACGTCGTAGAACTGCCAGTGCTCGGGCTCGAGGCGCTTTGCCCACTTGAGTACGCGCTTCTCGTCGCTCTTATCCGTGAAGTGGGCGCCCTGGGTGCAGCAGCCGCTGTCGGGAGCGTTGGCGTAGATGCCCTTGCAGCCGCGACCGAAGATGCAGGTCCAGCGTGAGGTCAGCCAGGTGAGGTCGAGGCGGTAGCGACGATGCTTCTTGCCGGGGTCGTCGAACTCGACCCAGGCTCGGGGGAAGTCGAGGGGAACTTCAGGCACTCGCTGACCCTAGCGTGCGTCGGCGGGTCAGCCGGCCCGCGGGACCGCGTGTGCGAGTAGCGTGCAACCCGTGCGACTCGGCGTTCTCGACATCGGCTCGAACACCGTTCACCTGTTGGTCGTCGACGCCCATCAGGGGGCCGCACCCCTGCCGGCGTGGAAGTCCAAGATGTCCCTCCGCCTCGCCGAGCACCTTGGCCCGGATGGACGCATCGATGACGATGCCGTGGAGGACCTCGTCGACTTCACGCGCCAGGCGCAGGAGAACGCCGAGGATCTCGGCGTGACCGAGTTCCTTGCTTTTGCCACGTCGGCCATACGCGAGGCGCCGAACGGGCTCGACGTCATCAGGCGACTGCACGAAGCTACGGGAGCCGAGGTGGAAGTGCTCAGTGGCTCGGAGGAGGCTCGCCTCACCTTCCTCGCGGTCCGTCGATGGTTCGGGTGGTCCGCCGGCCGGATCCTCGTCCTCGACATCGGTGGAGGTTCCCTGGAACTGGCGTCGGGCGCCGATGAGGAGCCCGACGTGGCGCTCTCGCTCCCCTTGGGGGCCGGCCGCCTCACCCGGGAGTACCTCGCAGGTGATCCGCCCAAGGAGGGTCAGATCAAGCGGGCGCGGCGCGCGGTGCGCGCTGCCCTGGGTGACGTCGTGGGGCAGATCCTCCGTGCGGGCGACCCGCGCCTGGTGGTCGCCACCTCGAAGACATTCCGTCAACTGGCGCGCATTGCGGGCGCGGCGCCATCGAGCGAGGGCTTCCATGTGCGGCGCACGCTCTCTCGCGACGATGTGCACCTATGGGTGCCGAAGCTCGGCGGGATGACGGCTGCCGAGCGCAGTCGCCTCCCGGGGGTGTCCGAGTCCAGAGCACCGCAGCTCCTCGCGGGAGCAATCGTTGCCGAGGCCGCCATGGACCTGCTGGGGATCGAGCGCCTCGAGATCGGGCCCTGGGCACTGCGAGAGGGCGTGATCCTGCGTCGGATCGATGGGCTTGACGCCTGATGCAGACCGAAGTCGCCGGGCTCAGTACTGAGCAGGTCGCCGAGCGCGTCGCGCGCGGTCAGACCAATGATGCGCCCGACCCGCATAGCCGCAGTCTCGCGAGCATCATCCGTGCCAACACACTCACGTGGTTCAACGCCCTCATTGGATCGATGTGGGTCGTGATGTGGTTCGTCGCGCCGTTCCAGGACTCCCTCTTTGGCTTCGTGATCGTCGCCAACTCGCTGATTGGCATCGTCCAGGAGTGGCGGGCCAGCCGCGCCCTGGCCAAGCTCTCGGTCATCGGTGAGGTGCGCCCGTTGGTGCGCCGCGATGGGACCGATGTCGAGGTGCGCCCCGCCGAAGTCGTTCTCGATGATGTCGTGATCCTTCGTCCGGGTGACCAACTCGTCGTCGATGGCGATGTCATCGCCGCCGATGGCCTGGAGATTGACGAGAGCCTCCTCACCGGGGAAGCCGATCCCGTGGACAAGTCGATCGGGGACCTTGCGATGTCCGGATCGTTCGTCGTCGCGGGCAGCGGCATGTACGTGGCCACTCGAGTGGGACGAGACTCGTTCGCGGCAGGACTGACCGAGCAGGCCAAGAAGTTCACGCAGACGAGGTCCGAGTTGCGCGACGACATCGCGAAGTTCATCAGATTGGCGTCGTTCCTCATTCCCCCGGTCGGCATCATCCTGCTCATCTCGCAGTTGCGCGCCAACCAGTCTGTCGATGACGCCATCAGGGGCACGATCGCCGGAGTCGTCACCATGGTTCCGGAGGGGCTCGTCCTTCTCACGAGCATTGCGATGGCCGTAGCTGTCGTGCGGCTAGCCCAGCGCAAGGTCCTCGTCCAGGATCTGCCTGCGGTGGAGGTCCTTGCACGCGTCGACACGGTGTGCGTCGACAAGACCGGCACCTTGACCGAACCAGGCATGGCCGTGACGGACGTCGAGGTCCTCGACGGCTCCGTGGATGTCGACTCAGCGCTCGCCGCCATGGGTGCATCCGAGGAGAGCCCCAATCCGACGCTGCAGGCGGTGGCGCAGGCCTACGCGAATCCCACGTGGTCCATGGTGGAGGGCATCGCCTTCTCCAGTGCTCGCAAATGGTCTGCGGCCACGTTCCGTGATCACGGCACGTGGCTGCTCGGCGCCCCCGAAGTCATCCTCGGCGAGAGTGATCGCGCTGTCGCGGATCGCGCCCAGGTGCTCGCATCGCAGGGCTCGCGGGTGCTGCTCCTCGCTCGCTCGACAGGTCCGGCGCCCGATGCGGACGCGGGACCCGGTGCATCGACGCCGGCCGCGCTCGTCGTCATCGACCAGCGGTTGAGGTCGGATGCCGCAGAGACGGTCAGCTACTTCCTCGAGCAGGACGTGGCGATCAAGGTGATCTCCGGGGACAACCCCGCCACGGTCGGCGCCATCGCCGAACAGGCGGGCGTGCCCCACGCGGCGGAGCCGTTGGACGCACGCGAGCTCACTGAGGACCCTGCTCTGCTCGAGGAGCCCATCGACAGCCACTCGGTCTTCGGCCGGGTGACGCCAGCGCAGAAGCAGGCCATGGTGGGGGCGCTGCACCTTCGGGGTCGGACGGTGGCCATGACCGGCGACGGAGTGAACGACGTTCTCGCCCTCAAGCAGGCTGATCTCGGCATCGCCATGGGTTCCGGTGCGGCGGCCACACGTGCGGTCGCTCAACTCGTCCTGCTCGACAACAAGTTCGCGGTGATGCCGCGCGTGGTCGCCGAGGGACGCCGAGTGCTCGGCAATATCGAGCGCGTCGCCGATGTGTTCCTCACGAAGACCTTCTATGCCACGATCATCTCGGCGTTCATCGGCCTCTCCGTGCTCCTCACCCTGTCATCTAACGGACAGCCTCTGGAGTTCCCGTACCTCCCGCGTCACTTCACGCTGATCAGCTCGCTCACGATCGGGATTCCGGGCTTCTTCCTCGCGCTCATGCCGAATACGGAGCGTTTCCGCCCGGGCTTCCTTCGCCGCGTTCTCCTCTTCGCCGTGCCGGCGGGTGTCATCTGCGCCGCGGCCGGGTTGGGCACCTATCTGGTCGTCCTGTCGGTCGGCGAGCCGCTCGCCGATGCGCGTTCGGCCGCCACGGTCGCTCTCTTCGTCGTCGCCTTCGCCGTGCTCGTCCACTCGGCGAGGCCACTGAACCTCCTGCGCATGGCCGTCTGTGCCGCCATGCTCCTGTCCTTCGTCGTCGTCCTGGTCGTGCCATGGCTCAGCAACTTCTTCGCCGTCTACCTGCAGCCGGAGCGCGACACGGCGATCGCCCTGGCCTTTGGTTTCGGGGGAGCAGTTCTCGTGGCTGTGGCGGCGAGAGTCACCGACGGGCTGCGCCGCGCGTAGTCGCGCCTTCCTTTGCGACACTTGTGGCGTGCGAGTTGCCCTGTCGACGTCATCGGTGTTCCCCGACGGAACAGCCAGTGCGTTCGACGTCGCCTCGCGGCTCGGGTACGACGGGGTCGAGGTCATGGTGGGCACCGACGCGGTGAGCCAGGATCCGGTAGCCCTGCAGCGACTGCGTGACCACTACGCGATACCCATCGCCGCCATTCACGCCCCGTGCCTGCTCGTGACCCAGCGCGTGTGGGGTACCGACCCGTGGGCCAAGCTCGTCCGGGCGCGCGAGGCAGCCGAGCGTCTCGGCGCGGACACGGTGGTAGTGCACCCGCCCTTCCGATGGCAGCGCGACTACGCCCGCGGCTTCGTCGAGGGGCTGGCCCGCATGGCGGCCGACACTCCCATCCGGTTCGCGGTGGAGAACATGTATCCCTGGCGTGCTGGCTCGCGAGAGATCAAGGCGTACAGCCCTCACTGGAGCATCGTCGACGAGGACTACCCGCACACGACGGTGGATCTGTCGCATACGTCGGTCTCCGGAAGCGATGCGAGGTCCATGGTCGCCAGTCTCGGCGATCGTCTTGCCCATCTTCACCTCGCCGACGGCACGGGTTCGGCTCGCGACGAGCATCTGATCCCCGGGAGGGGGACCCAGCCGTGTGCCGAGGTACTCGCGGACCTTGCTCACGCTGGCTTCGACGGGACCGTCGTCGTCGAGGTGTCCACCCGCCGTGCTGCCGATCGCCCTGCACGCGAGGCAGACCTCGCCGAGGCGCTCGCCTTTGCCCGGCGGCATCTCACACCCGCATCGGCCTAGAGTGGGCGCAATGGCGGACGAATCGCCGGCTGAGCCGGCACGTGGCAGCAGCGACCAGGTGCGCGACGCGGCGGTGGCGGCGGCGCGCAGTGCCTTCGCGGCGGGTAGTTACGCACGCACCACCTTCAAGGGCCTGGCGGCCGCGGCCGGTGTCGCTCCCACGGTCCTGCGCAAGTACTACGACTCCAAGGACGCCGTGTTCGCCGCCGCGCTCCGCCTGCCCTCGGATCCTGCCGGTGCGGTGCCGACCCTGCTCGCGCCTGGAGTCGAAGGTCTCGGGGAGCGCCTCGTCCGATTCACGCTCGACACGCTCGGTGATGCTCAGGTGCGCGCTGACCTGCTCGCCATGCTCCGGAGCGGGGCGTCGGCTGCTGCCCTGACCAAGTCGCTCCAGGACTACCTCGATACGACCGTGATCGATCGCGTCGTCGCGGCGGTGGGCGTACCCGATGCCCGCATGCGCGTGGCCCTCATCTCGAGCTACCTCATCGGGATCGCTGCGGGCCGCTATGTCGTACGTATCGAGCCCCTGGCGTCTGCGAGCGAGGAGCATGTCGTGCGGTTGGTGGCCCCGACCATCCAGATGCTGCTGGACCCTCGAACCAATCTGGCGACCGCGACGGGGGGCCCTCGATGATCGGTGTGATTGGCGCAGGGGCCATGGGCGAGGTGTTCGTCGCCGGGCTGCTTCGAGCGGGCACCGAACCGGCGCGCCTGATCATCTCGGAGAAGCGCACCGAGCGGGCGGAGGAGGTCTCGCAGCGCTACGGAGTTCGCGCCGTGCCTGTCGGCCAGATCGCACGCGAGTGCGCGACCGTCCTCCTGCTCGTGAAGCCCCAGGACATCCCGGGAGTGATCGACGAGTTGGCATCGCATCTGGCGGATGGCGCCGTCGTCATCTCACTCGCGGCAGGTGTGCGCCTCGCCGCGCTCGAGGCCCGACTACCCCGGGCCGCGGTCGTTCGCGCGATGCCGAACACCCCTGCCCTCGTCGACCTTGGCATCACGGCGATCTCCCCTGGGACGTCCTGCTCGGCCACGCAGGCCGACTATGTGGAGAGCCTCCTGGCGGCCGTGGGTCCGGTGGTCCGTGTCCCCGAGGATCTCCAGGACGCGGTCACCGCCACCTCGGGTTCGGGTCCGGCCTATGTCTTCAGGCTCGTCGAGGCGATGATCGCCGGATCCATCGCCCTGGGCGTGCCGCCCGAGACGGCTCGGCAACTCGTCAGTCAGACGGTCCTGGGGGCCGCGACGATGGCGGCACAGCCCGGAGCCGACGCTGGCGTGCTTCGTCAGCAGGTGACATCTCCCGGAGGCACGACGGCGGCCGCCCTCGCGGTGTTCGACGAGGCGGACCTCATGGGACTCGTCGCGCGCGCCATGGAGGCAGCCCGCGACCGGGGTCGGGAGCTGGGGCGTGAGTGAGGGCGTAGCCCTCGTCTGGGACGAAGCCCTCCGCGCCTACGACTTCGGTCCCGGTCATCCCCTCGCCCCGGTGCGGGTGCAACTCGCCATGCGCCTGGCCCATGACATGGGCGCCCTCGATGGCGTGACGCTGCTGACGCCGGGACGTGCATCCGCCGACGAGATCGCCGCCGTGCACTCCATCGACTACATCGACGCGGTACGTCGAGCATCGGTGGATCCCTCCGCAATCGATATCCCGCGAGGTATTGGCACCGCCGATGATCCCTCGTTTGCGGGTATGCACGAAGCCGCGGCGCTCATCGCCGGAGCGACGCTCACAGCCGCACGCGCGGTCGAGTCGGGACGCGTCCAGCACGCGATCAATATCGCGGGCGGCCTGCATCACGCCATGCCGTCGGCGGCCTCGGGCTTTTGCATCTACAACGACATCGGCATCGCCCTCGCATGGCTGCTTGACGCTGGCTTCCAGCGCATTGCCTATATCGATGTCGACGTTCACCACGGGGACGGCGTGCAGAAGATGTTCTACGACGATCCGAGAGTCACGACCATCTCGATTCACGAGAGCCCGCTCAGCCTCTTTCCCGGTACTGGTTTTCCCCACGAAATAGGGGGCTCAGGGGCGCTAGGCACCGCTGTGAACATCGCCTTGCCGGCAGGGACGGGCGACCAGGGATGGCTCAGGGCATTCCACGCCGTCGTGCCGCAAGTTCTCGAGGCGTTCCGGCCGCAGATCATCGTGAGTCAGCATGGATGCGACTCACACATCGATGACCCGCTTGCGCATCTGGCACTCACGGTTGACGGACAGCGCATGTCCTACGAAGCAATTCACCGATGGGCTCACCGCTTCTGCGAGGGGCGCTGGATCGCGGTGGGTGGTGGCGGATACGAGTGGGTCGATGTCGTGCCGCGCGCGTGGACTCATCTCATCGCAGAGGCGGCCGGGACCCCTATCGATCCATCAACGCAGACCCCTGATTCGTTCCGCGCGTACGTCGTCGAACTCATGGGCCGGCCCGCCCCGGCGACGATGACCGACGGCGGCAACCCCTGGGCCAAGCCCTTCGATCAGGGCTTCGACCCCGGCAACCCCGTCGATGCCGCAGTGCTCGCAACTCGGGAGGCAGTCTTCCCGCACCTTGGCCTCGTGGCCGATCCCGACCCATGGTTTTAGCTCCGCGGACTCCCCCTCGCGGACAGGTGCGACCCTGCACTAGGCTCGAAATCCGAATTTCGCGTGACGAGCGGGACAACGGTGCAGTAGCGTCGCGGCGTCACGGGATGGCAGATGCCAGACCAGGCGAAGCCCCACCGGGGCAGAGCCCGACCTGAGGCAAGGAGCAGACATGAGCGGTGGACCTGAGCGCCCCCTGGCGGAGGTTCGTTTCCTCACCGTCGCCGAAGTCGCGTCGCTCATGCGCGTGTCCAAGATGACCGTGTATCGACTCGTCCACGCCGGTGAGCTTCCCGCGGTGCGAGTGGGCCGCTCCTTCCGCGTGCCCGAGCAGGCAGTCCACGATTACCTCCGCACCTCCTACATCGAGGCCGGCTGAGACGCCGCGTCAACCCGACGCAATTCGATCGGATAGGGTCGGGGCGCCCGGAATCGCACCGGGACCTTCGCGGAATGAATGAGGTAATCGATGGGCTCCGTGGTCAAGAAGCGCCGCAAGCGCATGGCCAAGAAGAAGCACCGCAAGCTGCTTAAGCGCACGCGCGTTCAGCGCCGCAACAAGAAGTAGGCAGCCGTGGGTCGCGTCGTGCTGGTCACGGGCGCAGCCCGCCACCTCGGGGGCCTCATGGTCCGATCCCTTGTCCGGGACCCCTCGATCGACCGAGTTGTCGGCGTCGATGTCGTCCCTCCCCGTCGGCCGCTCCTGGGCGCGCAGTTCATTCGCGCTGACATCCGCAATCCCGTCATCGGCCGGGTTCTCGCGGATGAGGACGTCGACACCGTCGTTCACATGGGAGTCATCGCGACCCCGCGCCAGGCCGGCGGCAGGACGGCGATGAAGGACATCAACGTCATCGGCACGATGCAGCTCCTCGCGGCTTGCCAGAAGTCCGCCTCCGTCAGCCGCCTCATCGTGAAGTCCACCGCGTCGGTCTACGGCGCCGGGCCCAAGGATCCGGCGCTCTTCACCGAGGACATGTCCCCAAAGCATCCGCCGACGTCGGGCTGGGCGAAGGATTCCCTCGAGGTCGAGGGCTACGTTCGTGGCTTCGCCCGGCGCCGCCCCGACGTCGGTGTCACCACTCTTCGGCTCGCCAATGTCATCGGCCCACGCGTCGAGACGGCCATGACGGCGTACTTCACCCTTCCCCTCATTCCCACGGTGCTCGGCTTCGATGCCAGGCTCCAATTCGTGCACGAGGACGACTCCATCTCTGCGCTCCACCGCGCGGTGACGAGCGAGGTCACCGGGGTGTTCAACGTCGCGGGCGATGGTGTGCTGGCCCTCTCCCAGGCGGTCCTGCGCACCGGGCGCCCCGCCATGGCCGTGCCGTCAGCGCTGCTGGGTGTCGTCGGCCGAGCGGTGGCCCCCACTCGACTGGTCGACTTCTCGACCGAGCAGGTGAGATTCCTCACCTACGGGCGGGCCATCGACACGGGTCGAGTCAGGCGCGAATTGGCCTTCACTGCGAAGCGCACGACGAGCGCGGCCTTCGATGAGTTCATCGGCGGCCACGACCTCGGCTCCGGTGCTGCCCTGTCCGTCCTCGACGGAGCGGCGTCCGCCGTTCAGTCGATCCTTCGCCGCGGAGCCCTCCATGCCTGACGCGAGGGTGATCCCGTTCGATCCGGATCGCCATCACGGCGTGACGCCGGACGAGCCGACATCAGAGGGGATCGTCGATTTCCTCCGTCGCCGTCTCACGGGCACGTATGTCGTCGACGACTTCGGGTTCGACGAAGACCTCACTGATCACGTGCTCATCCCCCTTCTGCGACCGCTTTTCGATAAGTGGTTCCGTGTCGATGTGCGCGGCTTGGAGCATGTCCCTTCGACCACCGGTGCGCTGGTGGTCGCGAACCATTCCGGCACCATCGCTCTCGATGCGCTCATGACCCAGGTGGCGCTTCGCGATCGGCACCCCGCCCACCGCCACCTGCGCATGCTCGGCGCCGACCTGGTCTTCCAGACGCCGTTCGTCTCCGAGCTCGCGCGCAAGGCGGGCCACACCCTGGCGTGCATGCCTGACGCACGGCGTCTCCTCGAGCGGGGTGAGCTCGTGGGCGTGTGGCCCGAGGGCTTCAAGGGGATCGGCAAGCCGTATAGCGAGCGCTACAAGCTTCAGCGCTTCGGCCGCGGGGGTTTCGTGTCCGCAGCGCTACGCGCGGGTGCGCCCATCATCCCCACGGCGATCATCGGGGCCGAGGAGACGTATCCGATGCTGGGCAATATCGCGCCGCTCGCGCGCTTGCTGGGACTCCCCTACTTCCCGGTCACGCCGACGTTCCCCTGGCTTGGCCCCCTTGGGCTCGTTCCCCTGCCGAGTCGCTGGATCATCGAGTTTGGCGAGCCAGTCCACACCGAGGACCTCGCCGATCAGGCCGACGACCCCATGGCCGTCCTCGAACTCACCGACGCTGTGCGTGAGCGCATCCAGCAGTCCCTCTACCGTCTCCTCGTGCAGCGCGACTCCACCTACTAACGCGACTCGGATCGCGACGACGCGCGGGCGAGCCGGATGGTCAGCGCCGTGCCAAGCGTCCGGCGGCGTACCCAGCGGCGACACCCAGCCCGATCCCTGCTGTGGCCGCAAGGGCGGGTACGGCCGCCTGGCGCGCCTTGGCCCGTCGCCGGAAGTCGCGAATGGGCCAGTCGTGGGCACGGGCATGTGCACGCAGCAACGAGTCGGGATTGATTGCCACAGGATGGCCCACGAGCGAGAGCATGGGGATGTCGTTGGCAGAGTCGGAGTATGCCGAGCAGCGTGATAGGTCCAGCCGCTCGCGTTCGGCGATGGCCCGCACGGCCTCCGCCTTGGCTAGGCCGTGCAGCGGGGCGCCGACCAGTCGCCCGGTGTAGACACCGCGATCCACCTCCGCGACTGTGCCGAGAGCACCGGTCAGTCCGAGATGCTTGGCGATGATCGTGGCGAGCTCGACGGGCGTTGCCGTGACGAGCCATACGCGTTGTCCTTCGTCCAGATGCTCCTGCGCGAGTGCCAGGGTGCCGGGGATCAGCTTGTCGGCCATCTCCTCATCGAAGATCCGCTCACCGAGGTCCACGAGCTCGTCGACGCGGCGCCCCTCGACGAAGGACAGCGCGGATGCCGTCGCAGAGGCCATGTCCTCGAGGTCCTCGGAGCCGCTCAGGACGAATCGGAGTTGCCGTCGTCCGAAGTCCACGACCTGCTTCGCGTCGAAGAATCGACGTCGCGCGAGTCCTACAGCGAAGTGGAAGATGCTTGCGCCCCGCATGATGGTGTTGTCGACATCGAAGAAGGCCGCGGCGGACGGGTCGAAGGGGGCTCCGGCGACAGGGAGAACCTCGGCGGCAGCTGCTGCGGCCTCCCCGGCATGGCGATAGGCGGGCAGGACGGGCGATCGGCGTACCACTCCGACAGACTAGGGGGATGGCTACCGAGCGCGTGATCCTCGTGGGTAAGCCGGGCTGCCATCTTTGCGATGAGGCACGCGAGGTGGTCGCGGCGGTCTGCGCTGAGCGCGACGTGGCCTGGGTGGAGGTGTCCATCCTGGACGACCCGGCCCTCGCCGACCGCTATGCCGAGCAGATCCCCGTCGTCCTCGTGGATGGAGCGGTGCACGACTACTGGCACGTCGACGCAAACCGCCTGCGCCAGTCCCTGCTGGGCTAAATGCGCCGATAATCGGACGTAGACGTCCGTTGACGTTTGTGCTCCGAGTTCACAAGCGCCTACCCTTGGTTCCCGTCCGACGGCCTGAAGGCCGCGCCAGCCACGCCAGGTAGGTCCCACCGTGTCCCTTCGTATCGCGTCCTCGCGTGCTCGCGACGACGTGCCCACGGCCACCGTCGAGCGGCTTCCGGTCTACCTGCATGCCCTGGATCGACTCCGGACGGCGGGCATCTCGACGGTCTCCTCGGCCGATCTCGCCGAGCGGAGCGGGGTCACCAGTGCGAAATTGCGCAAGGACCTGTCCCATCTCGGTTCCTTCGGGACGCGTGGCGTGGGGTACGACGTCGACTTCCTCCACCGCAGCATCGCCGATTGGCTCGGCGTCCATGAACCCCTCGGGGTCGTGATCGTCGGCCTGGGCAACCTCGGGAATGCGCTCGCCACCTATCGGGGTTTCGCGACCGGCGGATTCCGCATCGTCGGGCTCGTCGATGTCGACCCCGGGGTTGTCGGGCGCACCGTGACCTGCGGCGATGACGTCCTCACGGTGAGTACGGTCGCGGATCTGCCGGATGTCGCGCGAGGCGCGCAGATCGGGGTCATCGCCACACCGGGGTCTGCGGCTCAGGATGCCTGCGACCGACTCGTGGACGCGGGTGTCAGGCACATCCTGAGCTTCGCACCACGATTCCTGGTCGTCCCGGCCGGAGTCGAGGTGCGAGCCATCGACTTCGGAGTCGAACTGCAGATCCTCGCCTTCCGGCAACGGCAGGGCGCGATGACGCCTCCTGAGAGTTCGCCGCACCCAGTGCCCACAGGCGTGGCACCAGGGGCGGTGAGTGCCTGAGCCCTGACGGCCTCCCTCGTCCCCGCCTCATCCACACATCACGATCCGAAGGTTCCCTGTGAGCGCAACCCGCACCAAGAAGAAGCTCGGCCCCGTCGCCCTCGTCGCGGCCGGGCCTGGCGACCCCGAGCTGTTGACCCTGCGTGCCGCCGAACTCCTGCGCACAGCGGAGCGGGTCATCGCCGACTTCGATGCCGTCGAGATCGCTCGCGGCCTTGTATCCGGCGACGATGTCATCGCCGCGGCCATCGATGCCAAGGGCCTGCCGCTCGATCACGCGGGCCGCGCCAAGCTCGTCGTCGAGTCCGCCAGGGAAGGCCTGCGGACCGTGCGACTCCTCGCCGGCGACCCCGTGCTTGACGGGTCACTCGCGGTGGAGGCCGCCGCACTGCGCAAGGCGAAGGTGCCGTTCGAGATCGCCCCGGGTGTCAGCACTCTCACGGGCGTGCCCGCCTACGCCGGCATGGGGCTCACCGGTCGCCGCAGCCGCGAGGTCACGGTGGTGAGCGCGTCCGATCCGGACATCGACTGGGCGGCGCTGGCCCGCGATCGCGTGACCGTCGTTATCCCCGACGGGGCTGACTCAGCCCCGGTCATCGCCAAGGCGCTCGTGGGCGCCGGTCGCAGTGGCGACACCCCCATGATCATCACCCGTGGCGGCACCACTCTCGAGCAGCGTTCCATCGTGACCACTCTCGACGACGTGGCAGCCGATGTGAAGGCTGCCAAGCAGGCCGGTCCCGGAGTTGTCGTGGTCGGCGAGGTCGTCGGCCAGCGCGACCGGATGTCGTGGTTCGACGTCAAGCCACTCTTCGGCTGGCGAGTGCTCGTTCCTCGCACGCAAGACCGCTCCGACGACCTGCTCGATCGGCTTGTGCGCTTCGGTGCGATCCCGGTGGAGGTCTCGACCATCAGTGTCGAGCCGCCGCGCACCCCGCAGCAGATGGACCGGGCCGTGCACGGCCTCGTGTCGGGACGCTACGAGTGGATCGGATTCACCAGCGTCAACGCCGTCCGCGCCGTGCGCGAGAAGTTGGAGCAGTACGGGCTCGACGCACGCTCCTTCGCCGGACTCAAGGTCGCAGCCGTCGGCGCGGACACGGCGTCCGCACTGGTGGCCTTCGGAGTGCAGCCCGACCTCGTGCCTGAGGGCGAGACCTCCACTCATGCGCTGCTGGAGGAGTGGCCTCCCTACGACGAGCTCATCGATCCCATCAACCGGGTCTTCCTCCCGCGGGCGGACATCGCCACCGAGACTCTTGCGGCGGGCCTGAGCGAACTCGGCTGGGAGGTCGAGGACGTGACGGCCTACCGCACCGTCCGAGCCGCGCCGCCGCCTGCGGAGACCCGCGAGGCGATCAAGTCGGGTGGGTTCGACGCTGCACTCTTCACCTCGAGCAGCACCGTGCGCAATCTGGTCGGCATTGCCGGCAAGCCGCACACCACGACGATCATCGCCTGCATTGGCCCGCAGACGGCGAAGACCGCCGAGGAGCACGGCCTGCGGGTCGACGTACTCGCCGACGACCCGACGCCGATCGCGCTCGCTGAGGCGCTGGCCGCTCACGGTGAGGAACTTCGTCTTGCCGCTGTCGACGCGGGGGAGTCGTCTTGGCGGCCGAGTCGTCGTCGTGCTGCGGCACGACGCAAGGCCACCTGAGCGGGAGTCGGCAATCATGAGCGGTGACGCCGACCGCACGGTCGTGCACGTGCTCCGGCACGGGGAGGTGCACAACCCCGACGGCGTTCTCTACGGACGTCTTCCGGACTTCCACCTGTCCGATCGCGGGCGGGCCATGGCCGACAGGGCTGCCGAGGCCCTGGCCGAGCGCGACATCGCGCGCGTCGTCGCGTCCCCGCTCGATCGCGCGCAGGAGACCGCGGCCCCGATCGCGGCCGTGCACGGGCTCACCATTGCCACCGACCCGCGCGTCATCGAGGCAGGCAACGTCTTCGAGGGTCAGCGTGTGGGCGTGGGCGATGGAGTGCTTCGCCAGCCGCGCGCTTGGCGGCACCTGTGGAACCCCTTCACTCCTTCGTGGGGCGAGCCGTATGTCGATCTCGCCGACCGCATGACGCAGGCCATTCAGGACGCGAGAGATGCAAGCCGAGGTCGGGAGTCGGTGATCGTCAGCCACCAGTTGCCGATTTGGATCGCTCGGCTGCACGCTGAGGACCGGCGTCTCTGGCACGACCCGAGGCGTCGCGAGTGTTCACTTGCGTCCCTGACCTCCTTCGAGTTCGACGGTGACCGGCTCGCCGCGGTCTCCTACTCGGAGCCCGCGGCCGACCTGCTCCCTGGAGCCAAGGGTCGCGGTGCCTGAATCTCACCGGCATGTGACGATCGGTATATGCGTCGCCTGATCCCGCTGCTGGCCACCGCGTGGCTGCTCGCCGCCTGCGGATCGAGCGCGCAGGGAGCGGCCGGGCCCGACACGGCATTCGTGGCCGGCGACGGCTCGATCGTGCTCATCGCGCCGGAGCAGCGCGGACCCGCACCGGATCTCGTGGGAGACACCCTGGACGGCGAGGAGTTCCGCCTCGGGGATCACCTCGGGGAGGTCGTCGTCCTCAACGTGTGGGCATCGTGGTGTGCTCCATGCCGAGCAGAGGCGCCCGTCCTGGAGTCCGTCTGGAAGCGTGTCCAAGGAGACGACGTGCAGTTCGTCGGACTCGATACCCGCGACAGCGTCGAAGCTGCCCAGGCCTTCGTCGATGCGTACGGCATCACCTACCCCAACGTGATCGACGAGAACGGCCGGCTGCAGTTGCTCTTCAGCGACACGCTTCCGCCGCAGGCCATCCCCTCGACCCTCGTCGTTGATCGCGAAGGCCGGGTCGCCGGCCGCATCATCGGCCGGGTGACCGAGGCGACGCTGACGGCGCTCATCGAGGAAGCGCAGAAGTCGTAGGCTGCCGACGTGGGCATTGCGGAGACCGTCGCCGGCGGGAGCCTCATCCTGGCGATGCTGCTGGCCTTCGCCGCGGGGATCGTCTCCTTCGCAAGTCCCTGCGTGCTGCCGCTCGCGCCGGGCTACCTGTCTTACATCACCGGGCTCACCGGAGCGGAGATCGCTGGGGAGGTCGACCGTGATGGCTCGGCGGGAGAGTCGCGGAGGGCCACGGCCACTCTGGCGGTCAAGAGCAAGGTCCTGCTGGGTAGCGTCCTCTTCGTCCTCGGCTTCTCCGTGGTGTTCGTGTCCTACGGGCTGCTCTTCGGTGGACTGGGCTCGCTGCTGCTCGAATACCAGGCCATCATCAGTCGCGTCCTCGGCGTCATCGTCATTCTCATGGGTCTGTCCTTCATGGGCGTGCTTCCGGGGATGCAGCGCGAATGGCGGTTGCATCGCATGCCGAACTACAGCGTGTGGGGGGCCCCGGTCCTCGGGGTTCTCTTTGGACTCGGCTGGACGCCCTGCATCGGTCCAGCACTCACGGCGGTGCAGAGCCTGGCCTTCACGGAGGCGAGTGCTGCCCGGGGCGCGCTGCTCTCCTTCGTCTACTGCCTCGGTCTTGGCCTGCCCTTCATCGTTCTCGGCCTGCTCTTCCGTCAAGCTGCGGGCACGCTTGCTTGGGTGCGCCGCCACTACGGGCTCATCATGCGACTGGGCGGGATCCTGCTTGTCGCCATCGGGGTGCTGCTGGTGACCGGCCTTTGGGACTCCATCACCATCTGGATGCGCACGCTCGTCCCTGGTTTCGAGACCCCCCTGTAGGAGCGGGATCGGGCCCCGCGGGGCAGACTGGGAAGGCGATGACCGCGACGACCGATCTGCCTCCCGCCGAGCCTGCGGCCCCGCCGCCGCTCGACGCGGTGGGCTTCCTTCGGTGGTGCTGGCGGCAACTGACCAGCATGAGAGTGGCGCTGATCCTGCTCTTCCTGCTCGCCATCGCGGCTATCCCCGGCTCGGTCCTCCCGCAGCGCGGCACCGATCCCATCCGCGTCAACGAGTGGATCCAGGGCAATCCGACCTGGGGGCCGGTGCTTGACCGGTTGGGCTTCTTCGACGTCTACGCCGCTCCGTGGTTCGCGGCTGTCTATCTCCTGCTCTTCGTCTCGGTCATCGGCTGCGTTCTGCCCCGAACCCGGCTGCACTGGCGAGCGTTGCGCAGTGCGCCTCCCGCGGCCCCGAGTCGCCTCGACCGCATGCCCGAGCACCGCTCCTTCGTGTCGGACCTTCCGGCGACCGATGTCCTCGATGCCGCAGCGGCGGACCTGTCTCGTCGCCGTTGGCGCGTGGCGCGTGGCGATGGCTGGGTGTCTGCTGAGAAGGGTTACTGGCGTGAGACAGGGAATCTGCTCTTCCACACCGCGCTCATCGCGCTTCTCATCGCCGTCGGCTACGGCGCTCTCTTCGGCTGGCGCGGCAACGTCATCGTGCGAGAGGGAAGCGGCTTCTCCGACACGCTGACCCAGTACGACGCCTGGGGCGGTGGACGCCTTGCGGACCCTGCAGAACTGCCTCCCTTCGCCTTCGTCCTCGACGACTTCCGCGTGGAATTCGAGCGGCGGGAGGCGCAGCGCGGTGCACCTCGGCTTTTCGAGGCGGATCTGACCCTGTGGCCGACACCCGGCTCGCCGTCCGAGGCCGTGACGGTGCGGGTCAACGAGCCCCTGAGCATCGACGGGGCGAAGGTCTTCCTCGTCGGCCACGGCTATGCGCCCGAACTCAGGCTGACCGACGCACTAGGTCGTGTCGTCCATGACGAGGGGGTCGTCTTCCTTCCTCAGGATGGCAATCTCACATCCACGGGAGTCCTCAAGGCACCCGATGCCACCCCGTCGATCGGCATCGAAGGGCTGTTCCTGCCCACCTCGGCGGTGGACGATGTGCGCGGGCCGCACTCGACCTTCCCCGAAGCGGACGACCCGGCTGTCTTCCTCTCCGCTTGGGCCGGCGACCTCGGGCTCGACTCAGGCGTGCCGCAGAGCGTGTACCGACTCGACACCGAGGGCATGACACAGCTGGGAATCGAGGCCCTCAGGCCCGGCGAGACATGGGCTCTCCCGGGCGGAAATGGCACAGTCGAGTTCGTCGGGCTGACCCGATGGGCCTCGTTCCAGATCGCGCACGATCCCGGCAAGGAGCCCGCCTTGGTGGCCGCGATCGTCGCGCTCGCGGGCCTCATGATGTCGCTGTTCATTCAGCGCCGGCGGATATGGGTCCGCGTACGCGATGACGGGCAGGGGGCTACCGTGGTCACGGTTGCCGGCCTCGCCCGTAGCGACGAAGCCGACCTCGCCCCCGACGTCGACGTCGTGACGAGTGCCATCACGGGAAGGAGTCCCCGCACATGACATCGGCTTCCCTCGCCGAGTGGAGCAATCTCGCCGTCTACTCCACCATGCTCGTGCTCGTGGGCGCGCTCGTCGCGTTCGCGGTGAGCTTTGCGGCCCGCGGCAGGCGCGTCATGGTGTCCACTCCCGTGTACGCGGGGTCCGGCGGCCCCGAGTTCGTCGATCATTCCCGGCCGCTCGCGGAGCATGGGGATGAGCAACCGGGTCGACGTGCAGGCAACATCGCTATGTCCCTCACGTGGCTGGCCACCGGGCTGCTGCTCCTGGGCCTGGTGCTGCGCGGTCTGTGGGCCGGACGTGTGCCCTGGGGCAACATGTACGAGTTCTCGCTCGCATGGACCTTCGGCATTCTCGCTGTCTTCCTGGCGGTGTCGCTGCGACGGGACATTCGCTGGCTCGGCCTGCCGGTGATCATCGTGAGCATCCTGAGCCTGGGCCTGGCAGTGACCGTCCTCTACACCGAGGCCGCGCAGTTGGTCCCGGCCCTCCGCTCGTGGTGGCTCATCATTCATGTCGCATCCGCGATCATCTGTGGGGGCGCCTTCACTGTCGCGGCAGCCATCTCCGCGCTGTATCTGTGGCGAGACCGCGCGGAGCGGCGCGGCGATGTGACCGGCATCGTGGCGTCACTGCCCGACGCTGCCCGGCTCGACACCCTTGCCTACCGGATCCTCGCGTTCGCGTTCCCGCTGTGGACCTTTGCGGTGATCAGTGGCGCGATTTGGGCCGAGTACGCCTGGGGCCGCTACTGGGGGTGGGACCCGAAGGAGACGTGGGCGTTCATCACATGGGTGATCTACGCGGGATACCTCCACGCGCGGTCCACGGCCGGATGGCGCGGCCGTCGAGCGGCGTACATCTCGCTCCTGGGCTTCGTGTCGTTCCTCATCAACTATTTCGGCGTGAACATCTTCGTCAACAGCCTGCACTCGTACGCCGGGCTCTAGGCCGGCGCCTGGCCCTGGGCCTGGCCATCGGCTTCGCCGCGACGACGCTTCATCCGCTCGACCCAGGCGTCATCTCCGATCTGACGGAGGAAGGCGGGGTCGTCGTCCGGGGCCATGGGACCGCGTCGGCGCCGGCGTCCCTGGCCCCGCGGACGGCCGGCGAGGAGCCAGAGCAGGCCACCAAGGAGGGGGATGAGCACCACGATGAGGAGCCAGACGAACTTCGGGAGCGTGCGCACGCTGGCGCTCGACGTGCGCAGCACATCAACGATGAACCAGATATAGACGGCCAGTCCCAGCAGGACCGCGACGACTCTGAGCATGCTCACCTCCCACGCACACGATAACCCCCGTGCTGACTCGTCGCTCCTGCGCGCCTAGCGTGGAGGGGTGCGCGGGATAGCGATCTACACGGGACTCCGGCTGGCCCTGCTCGCGGCCGTGTGGCTGCTGATCCAGGCGGTCACTCCCATGCGCGGGCTCCTCGCTATCGCCGTGGCCCTCGTCATCTCGGGAATCATCAGCTTCATCGTCCTTGATCGCCCCCGCGACAGGGCGAGTGAAGGGCTGTCCGGCGCCTTCCGCCGCATCAACGACCGCATCGAGCAAAGCCGCACCGCCGAGGACTGGGACGACCCTGCCGAGTCAGGACAGGGCGATGCCCAGGCCGACGAGCACCCCGTAGCCGAGGACGAGGGCACCGGTCGCCTGCAGGACGGGGACGAGTGCGCGCCCGCTGGCTCCCCGGCACACGGTGACGACGGGGCGAATGGCGATGAAGGCTGCGATGAGTCCGAACCACGCGAAGGTCAGGCCAAGGCCGACGGGTAGGGCAAGCGGTGGGATGACCGCGAACCCCGCCACGACGAGTGCGACGTAGACGATCCGCGTCATGCGGTCGCCCAGGCGGACGGCGAGCGTGATCTTGCCTGTCGCGGCGTCGGTAGGGATGTCGCGGAGGTTGTTGGCGACGAGGATCGCGCACGTCAGCGAGCCGACGCCGATCGCTGCGACCCAGGCGGCAATCGGGACGGACAGGGCCTGGACATAGGTCGTGCCGATCACGGGCACCAGGCCGAAGAAGATGAAGACGAAGATCTCACCGAGCCCGAGGTACCCGTAGGGTCTCGGGCCGCCGGTGTAGAGCCACGCTGCGAGCAGTGCGGCCGCTCCTAGTCCGAGCAGCCACCAGCGCCCGGTGAGTGTGACGAGGAGCAATCCGGCCGCCGCGGATACGCCGAGGCTGATGAGCGCTGCGCGCTTGACCCGTCCGGGTGCCGCAAGTCCCTGGCCCACGAGGCGAACAGGCCCGACGCGAGCGCTGTCCGTGCCGCGGATGCCGTCGCTGTAATCGTTGGCGTAGTTGGCCCCGATCTGGGCAGCGACCATGACGATGAGTGCAAGCGCCGCCCGCCATGGTTCGAGTGCGTCAACGGAGGCGGCCACGCCCGTGCCGACCGCCACGGGCGCGATCGCGGCTCCGAGGGTGCGTGGACGCGCACCAGCGACCCACTCACTCGCGGTAGCCATCAGCCCTCCCGGTCACTCGCCCGCAGTGCGCAGGGCGGCGCGGTCGATCTTGCCATTGGGAAGCACGGGGAGTGACTCGACGATGACGACGTCTGGCCGTGCTGCGCCACCGAGTCGCTCGCCGACAGCAGGGCCGATGCCGGTCACGCACGCGGGATCGCTCACGACAACGTAGGCGATGAGTCGCTGGCCAGTCCTCTCGCCTGGAACGTCGATCACCGCGCAGTCGCGCACACCGACGAGATCCCTGATCACCGACTCGACCGCTCCTAGACCGACGTTGACGCCGTGGACCATGACGACGTCATCAGTGCGACCCAGGACCGTGAGTCGCCCGTCGACCCACCTGCCGTGATCGGTGGTTCGGAACCGGCGATCGTCGCCGGCGCCGCTGAAGCCGTCGCTGTTGCCGCGGTAGCCGGCTGCCACCTGGCGTCCGATCACGTCGATGCGGCCGTCGTCCCCCACGTCGATGCGGACTCCCGGCAGTGGAGTGCCGTCGTACACGCATCCGCCGGTCGTCTCGGTCATCCCGTAAGTCGTGACAAGGGCTAGGCCCGACTCACGGGCCCTCATCACGAGGTCGCGCGGAGTGGCTGCGGCGCCGACGAGCACGGCGTGGGCCCTTCCCAACCACGCCGTGGCCGCCCGGTCCGCGAGTATGACGTCCAACTGGCGTGGCACCAGCGAGATCGCAAAAGGCTCGACGACCTCGAGGTCGACGAGAGTCCGCGGATCGAATGCCGTGCCACCCCCCACGGACTCGAGGACATGCAGTCTCGTACCGGCGAAGTGGGCGCGCACGATCGCCCCGAACCCGCCGATGGACGTGACCGGCAGCGCGAGGACCCACGCGCAGGAATCGAGGCCGGTGATGTGGCGCCATGAGCCTTCTACTGCTGCTCGGAGGTTGTCACGCGTGATGACGACACCGCGGGGCGTGCCGGTAGAACCGCTCGTCGCGGCGACGAAGACCGTCGCATCGTCGTCTACGGGGAGGTCAGGACGCACACACCGGCGGATCATCGCGGAGTAGTCGGCCGACGTGTGACGACCGGGGGCCGGGACGAGGGCAAACGGCGGGCCCGCGTCGTCGAGGCGCACCGTGAGCGCCTGCCGGGCTGCGTGCACGCCGACGGTCCCCGGGGTGACCTCGACGACATGCAGGGGGAGTGCCGCCATGCGGTCGAGGGTAGGCCTGACTAGGTTGGGCGCTGTCGGCCCATCCCCTGCCGGCCCGCACGAAGGAGCCATTGGTGGCGCAGGAGTTCGATTCGCGCGATCGCTACGTGTTGACCCCCGTCGTCGACGAGGGCTCGCCGGCGTTCACGGACCCGGGCTATTCCAGCATCGTTCCGGCATGCGACTGGGTGAGCAAGGGGAACTATGGCGACATCCGCTACGAGCACTCCGCCGGCGATGCCACCGGCATAGCCAAGATCACCATCGATCGGCCGCACAAGCGCAATGCCTTCCGACCTCAAACCCTCTTCGAGATCTCTGACGCACTCAATGATGCCCGCGATGACGACAGCATCGGCGTCATCATCCTCACGGGCCAGGGTGACTGGGCGTTCTGCAGCGGCGGCGACCAGATGATCCGGGGCGATGACGGCTACATCGGCGAGGATGAGGTCGCCAAGAAGGGGATCGGCCGACTCAACGTGCTCGATCTGCAGATCCAGATCCGACGCACACCCAAGCCGGTGATCGCCATGATCGCCGGCTACGCGGTGGGCGGCGGCCATGTGCTCCACGTCGTATGCGACTTGTCCATCGCCGCCTCGAATGCGCGCTTCGGGCAGACCGGACCGAAGGTCGGGTCCTTCGACGGCGGCTATGGCTCAGGTCTGCTTGCCCGCACGATCGGCCAGAAGCGCTCACGCGAGGTCTGGATGCTGTGTCGTCAATACGGGGCCGAGCAGGCGTACGACTGGGGACTGGTCAATTCTGTCGTGCCCCTTGCCGACCTCGAGAGCGAAACCGTGGCCTGGGCACAGCAGATGCTTGCGCTTTCGCCCCTTGCCCTGCGCATGCTCAAGGCCTCTCACAATGCGGCTGACGATGGCCTGGCCGGTGTCCAGCAACTGGCCGGGGATGCGACCCTTCTCTTCTACATGACCGAAGAGGCACAGGAAGGCCGCGACGCCTACGCCCAACGGCGGTCGCCCGATTTCACCCAGTTCCCGCGACGCCCCTGACCGCGTGGACGTCTCACTCCCCGACATCCTGCGCGATGCGGTTCCCTACGCCCTGCCGCTGACGACTCGGTTCCGCGGCATCACGGTCCGCGAGGGTCTGCTCATCCGTGGGTCGAGTGGCTGGGGCGATTTCGCTCCCTTCGATGACTACGCCCCACGGGGATGCGCCCTGTGGCTCGCCTCCGCCGTGGAGGCGGCCTTCGGGCGCTGGCCAGAGCCCCGGCGCGAGCTCGTGCCTGTCAATGCGATCGTCCCCGCGGTCCCCGCAGACATGGCGGCTGCCATGGCCAGGAGGGCCGTGCTCGAGCACGGCTGCCGCACCATCAAGGTCAAGGTGGCAGCCATGGGCGAAGTGCTCGCCGACGACGAGGCGAGGGTCGCGGCGGTTCGCCATGCGGCAGACAGCGCGGCCGCGATGACCGACGATCCCGGCCCGGTGGGGGTCCGCCTTGACGCGAATGGAGGGTGGTCCGCCGAGGATGCTGCTCGCGCGCTGACGAGGCTGTCCGCGTACCGCTTGGAGTACGTGGAGCAGCCGTGCGCGAGCATTGACGACACGCTCGCGCTGCGCCGGAGGATCGATCTCCCCATCGCCCTCGACGAGTCGGTGAGATACGCCGACCCGAGGGCCTTCGACGCGGCGGACATCATCATCCTCAAGGCGGCCCCCCTCGGCGGTGTCGCGGCTGCACTCGAACTCGCGCGTGCCTGGGGTGGTCCCGTCGTCGTGAGCGGGGCCCTGGACTCCGCCGTCGGCCTGTCGAGCGGCCTTGCCCTGGCCGGAGCCCTCACCGGCGATCCGCCAGCGTGCGGCCTGGGGACGGGGGCACTGCTGGCTCGCGACGTGATCTCCCCGCCGCTCGTTCCCTTCGATGGTCATCTGCCGGTGGAGCGCTTCACCCCCGACCTGGAAGCGCTGATGGGTGCGCGCGATCTCGTGGGTGACGGCCGGGCGACATGGTGGCGGCAGCGTCTGGTGGATGCCTGGGACGCGGGCGGCGCTGGACTCGTCGAGGCACTCGATGCGTGAGAGCCTTCGCGCATGACTGCCACGTCGCCTGAACTGGCTGTCGCGATCGTCGAGCAATTGATCGGCTCGGGAGTCCGCGACGTGGTTCTCGCGCCCGGTTCGCGCTCGTCACCCCTCGCCCTTGCCCTGGCGGCTGCCGAACGCGCGAGCCTGCTGCGCCTGCATGTGCGCATTGATGAGCGCAGTGCGGCGTACCTCGCCGTGGGAATCGCACGAGTTGCGCGCAGACCGTGTGCTGTGGTGACTACCTCAGGGACGGCAGCGGTCAACCTGCACCCCGCGGTGGTCGAAGCGGCGTACTCCGGCGTGCCTCTCGTCGCGGTGACTGCTGACCGCCCCGGCAGCATGCGGGGCAGCGGCGCCAATCAGACGATCGACCAGCGCGACCTCTTCGGCCCGGACGTCGTCGCGGCCATTGATGTCGAGGGAATGGATAGCGGCTCCGCACGAGCGGCGGTCGCTCGAGCGATTCGTGCTGCCGTCGGTGCCCACCCCGGCCCGGTGCACCTCAACGTGCCCCTGACAGAACCCCTCGTCGCACCGGGGGCCCACGGGATCGACGCGGCCCCCGTCGAGCTCCCCGCGCGAGCGGCGGTGGAGGGAGACCCGCTGGGCTCGCTGCTCCCCGATGGCGTGAGTTCGCGGCGCGGGCTGGTCGTGGCGGGTGACTTCGATGACCCCCACACCCTCGCGAGCGCGGCGGACTTGGCGGACTCGCTGCGCTGGCCGTTGATCAGTGAGCCGACGGGCAACCTCTCGGACCATCCACGCGCCCTGCGGCATGGACCCATGCTGATTCCACGGGCACTCGAACTCGGTGCGACTCCGGACGTCGTCGTCACGATCGGTCGAGTCGGGCTGCACAGGTCCGTCTCCGCCCTGCTTCGGGCGGCGCAGGTGCACGTTGCGGTCGACGTACCCCCCCTGCTGGGTCGCGTGGACCCCGTACGGACCGCGACCGTCATCGTTCCGGCCGTACCTGTCGCTGGGCACGATGCGGATGCGGACGAATCCTGGTGGTCGATGTGGCATGACTGGGACGTATGCGCGGCACGCGTGATCGACGAGGAACTCGCGGATGGTCCGCTCACCGGCCCGCTCGTCGCACGCATCGTGTCCGCGGTGGTGACGGAGGCCGACCTGCTGGTCACGGGGCCCTCCTGGTCCGTGCGCCATGTGTCCTGCTACGCCGGCGCGCTGAAGGGCCGTTGCGTCGCCAATCGGGGCACGTCGGGCATCGATGGGGTCATCTCGACGGCGTGGGGAGCGGCGATCGGCCATGCGGATGGCCTCCCTGGGGCGACGACCTATGCGCTTGTCGGGGACCTCACCGCGATCTACGACCGCAATGGTCTGCTCGTGCCGCAGGTGGAGGCGCTCCCTCGCTTGGTCTACGTCGTGGCTGACAATGACGGTGGCGGGATCTTCTCCTCGCTCGAGCAGGGCGCGGAGGAGTTCGCGGCGGACTTCGAGCGCGTGTTCGGCACGCCGTTGAGTGCCGACACGGCGGAACTGCTCTGCGCGCCTCGCATCGACGTGATGACGGTCGACTCTGCCGATGCGCTCCGCGGCGAACTGCGTCGCGACCATGCGGGCGTGCGTGTCATCGTGGCACGGTGCCTGCCCCGGACGGACGAGGCACGCCTGGTGTCCGCGCTCACGACGTCCGTCGACGCAGCGATCACCTGAGCGGAGCGGTCAGCCGGACGATGGTGGGGCCGAGGTCCGCATCGGCCTGGCGAACCCAGTTCAAGTCCAGGCTCTCGAGGAGCTTGAGCATCCCCGAGTTGCTCGCGAGGACGAGCGCGGTGAGGTCGTGGAAACCCTGGCGCCGAGCCAGATCGACCAGGTGATGCAGCAGGCGGCCTCCCAGCCCGCGCCCTTGCCATGCGTCCTCGACGATGACGGCGATCTCCGCGGTGGTCGTGTCCCCCGGGCGATCGGGGAAGACGTTGCCCAGGCCGACGATGTCACCGCGCCAGTTCACGGCGACGAGAGTCGCTCCGCGGTGACCGCCGGCGACGCGGCGCAACTGATCCTCGCGCCAGCCGGTGACGGGTGTGAAATAGCGCTGGTAACGAGTGGCCTCGGAGGATCGCTCGTGCATCGCGGCGACGCCTTCTGCGTCTTCCGGGCGGGCCAGGCGAATCACGGCCTGCGTGCCATCTCGGAGGTACTCAACCCAGCCGAATCCCCCCGCCCCGGCGGGGGCACTCGCCATCGCGTCGACGAGACGGAGGAGAGCGGAAGCCCGCGATCTCTCCACCGCGACGAACGGTGCTCCCTCCCGGCGCAGGACGACGTGATGGTCGGGCGTCCACTGCAAACGCATGATCTCGCTTGACGAGTCCTCCCCCTCGGTCGCTGGTTCGACCGTCCACGAATCGGCGAGCACGAGTTCGGCAGCGGCCCTCGGCGCTCGCTCGGGGTGCTCGACGAGCTCGGCGGCCGCGTCAAGGATGCGGGTCACGAGGTCGCGCTCGTCCTCGGGTGCGCCAGGTGCAACGAGGACGCGGTGGCCCGCGGTGGCCAGTGACGCGGCGAGATCGTCGCGGTCGAGGTTCGCGGGAGCGGCGCAGAGAAGATCGACGAGTTGAGTGCCGTCGTCCTGCGCGTGGGTGAAGAGTGTGATGACGTCGGCGCCGACCAGGGCGAGGACGCGCAGCACCCGTGCCGTCGCGGCAGGAGTGGCTGGTGCGACCACGCGAATGCGCCACGGCCTGCGATCCCCCTCGTCGTCGCGCCCTGCCGGGTCGATCGCGGCGAGCGACTCCAGAAGGCGTGACGTGAGACGGACCCAGGACCCTGCGTCGACATTCCTCGGCGTCAATCCGTCGAGGAGCGCCAGTCCCGCGCCGACGGCGAGCAGATGCAAGGTCGCGGCGTCGTCGTCGATCGTGCTGTCGACCGCTCCCTCTCCCCGGAGCTGACGAACCACCGTCCTGGCTGCCTCCCATCGCATGGCGACTCGGTCGCGCACGACCTGCGCCAATTCGTCGTTGAACGGAGCGAGGACAGTTGCCTGGAGTTCGATGACATCCCAGACGGACGCGGGGGCTCCGAAGGCGTCGCGCGCCGCGGTGAGGATCGTGTGCAAGGCCTGCCCCGTCGCGTCACCGGCCTGGTCCTGGATGCGTTGGGATGTCGGCGGGAAGGGCAGGGCGGCTGTGACTTCGGCGAGGAGGGCGCTCCTGCTGTCTGCGAGTGAGTTCACCGTGCGGGTGGCGACGTCGGCCACCTCGGCGATGTCACGCCGGGAGGTTGCGGCAACTCCCCGGTCCTCGAAGAGGTCGTGGGCCGCGTCAAGGACCCGCTGGCGTCGCTGGATGCGCGACTCGCTCGAACTCACGGGCTCAGCCTAGGTGCCACGCACCGTCGTGCACGCGACTGATCGGAGGGGCCGAGGCCATGGGTGAGTGCTAGCCCAGTGCCTGTCGGATCGGTGCCAGCTTTGCCCGGGACTCAGCCAACTCCGCCTCGGGATCCGAGCCGCTGACGATGCCGCAGCCAGCGAAGAGCCGCAGGGAACCCGGGCGCACCTCAGCGCATCGCAACGCGATACCGAACTCCCCGTCACCGCGACTGTCGAACCAGCCGACGGGTCCCGCGTATCGGCCGCGATCCATGCCCTCGAGTTCACGGATCATGGCGGAAGCGCGCTCGGTCGGAGTGCCGCAAACGGCGGCAGTGGGATGCAGCGATGCCGCCAGCGCGAGGACTGGTGCGCCGTCGGCAAGGCGCCCGGTGACATCGGTGGCGAGGTGCTGGACGTTAGCGAGGCGCAGGACGTGAGGTCGCGTGGGCACGCGCAGGTCCGTGCAGTGATGTCCCAGAGCTCGTGCGACCGACCGAACGGCGTACTCGTGCTCCTCGAGGTCCTTGCCACTGCCGAGGAGTGCCTGCGCCAGGCTTGCGTCTTCGCTTTCGTCGCCGCGGCGCTTGACGGTGCCGGCGAGGACGCGGGAGAGGACGGTGTCTGCCGTCCGGCGAACGAGGAGCTCGGGCGTGGCCCCGACCATGTCGTCGACCTGGAAGGTCCAGCACTCGGGATAGGCCGTCGCGAGTCTTTGGAGGAGGTGGCGGACGTCGAAGTCATCGCTCACCTCAGCGACGACATCGCGTGCGAGGACGACCTTGTCCACCTCGCCACGGCTGATGCGCTCGATCGCCTCGACGACAGAGGCCTTCCACTCCTCCGATGTGCGAGTGCCGCGGCCCCAGTCCACGCGCGAGGGGGCAGGCGGCACGGCGGGTTCGGGCAGGAGTGAGTCGGCTGGGAGCAGATCGTCAGGATCATCGACGATAGTCAGCCAGGCGCGGCCATCTCGTCGTCCCAGGACCGCGCGGGGGACGACGATGCGAGATGTGCGTCCCGACGTGGGCTCTGGGTCGAAGGTGAAGGATCCGAAGGCGACTGGGCCGGTCCCCGGGAGTTGAAGCGGATCGTCGACGTCGGCCGCGCGGCACCAGTCGTTCCACCAGCGCTGGGTGCGGCTGAAGCGTTCATCGCCGGTGACGTCGAGTGAAGCCGCGACTCCCCAGCCCACGAGCCCCTCACCTGACCTGACCCATGCCGTGCCCGCAGCATCGGGGAGGCGATCGAGCAGGTGTCCGGGATCCTCGACCGGCATGGTGCGGACGCGGTGTGCCGCAGTCGTGCCGACGACGGGGATGGCCACGCCCTGAGGGTACGGCCCCCCTCGGGGCCGGGCGACTCGGCAAAGCCGACCCTGTCCGGCCAGCCGGGCGACTCGGCAAAGCCGACCCTGTCCGGCCAGCCGGGCGACTCGGCAAAGCCGACCCTGTCCGGCTAGCCCGGCATGCCGGCACGCGAAGGCACTGGGAGGATCCCCTCATGGCCCGCGCGGATCTGGACAAGCAACCGGCCGAGGTCGCGGCCATGTTCGACGATGTGGCCGAGCGCTACGACCTCACCAATGACCTGCTGGCCCTGGGTCAGACCCGGCTGTGGCGCAGGGCGGTCGTCAACGCCGTTGGCCCGCGTCCGGGGGAGCGGGTCCTTGACCTGGCCGCGGGTACGGGGACCTCGAGCGCCCCCATGGCTGCCCGGGGAGCCGCCGTCGTTCCCTGCGACTTCTCGCTCGGGATGCTGGCTGTCGGCCGTGACCGCGAGCCGGGCCTGCCGTTCGTCGCGGGTGATGCCCTTCGCCTGCCCTTCGCGGACGCCTCCTTCGACGCGGTCACGATCTCCTTCGGCCTGCGCAACACCGTCGATCCCGAGGCAGCGCTCAAGGAGATGGCTCGGGTGACCCGGCCGGGCGGGCGCCTGGTGGTCTGCGAGTTCTCCCACCCAGCATTCGGGCCCTTCCGGACTGTCTACTCGCGCTATCTGATGGGCGCCCTGCCCGGGATTGCCCGTCGGGCGTCATCCAATCCCGATGCCTACGTCTACCTCGCCGAGTCCATCAGGGCGTGGCCGGATCAGGCGAGGCTGGCCGAGGTGATGACCGCAAACGGCTGGCACGACGTGAAGTGGCTCAACCTCACGGGTGGGATCGTGGCCCTGCACCGGGGTCGGCGCTGACGCAGCGAGCGCGTGGCTAGACTGCGAGCGCACGGGGCACTGGCCCCGGGCGTAGGACCGGTGAGTCGGCTTCGCCGTGGTCACTCACCCGCACGAGCATTCGGAGGAGCGTGGTGAGTTCGTACGCGCCGATCCTCGTGCTGGGGCTGCTGGCGGCCGGATTCGCGATCTTCAGTGTGACGCTCACCACGTTCACGGGCCCGAAGCGCTACAACCGGGCGAAACTGGACGCTTACGAGTGCGGCATCGACCCCACTCCTCAGCCCATGGGCGGCGGGCGCTTCCCCGTGAAGTACTACCTGACCGCGATGATGTTCATCATTTTCGACATCGAGATCGTCTTCCTCTATCCGTGGGCTGTCGCATTCGATCAATTGCCGCTCTTCGTTTTCCTGGCGATGATGTTGTTCCTGTTCAACCTCACCGTGCCGTACGTCTATGAGTGGCGTCGCGGCGGACTGGATTGGGACTGAAGCCATGGGTCTTGAGGAGAAGTTGCCGTCAGGTGTCCTGCTGACCACGGTCGAGAAGGTCGCCGGCTACGCACGCAAGGGTTCACTTTGGCCAGCAACTTTCGGGTTGGCCTGCTGTGCGATCGAGATGATGGCGACGGGCGGCCCTCGCTATGACTTGGCGCGCTTCGGCATGGAGGTCTTCCGCGCCTCGCCGAGGCAGGCAGACCTGATGATCGTCGCCGGCCGCGTCAGCCAGAAGATGGCTCCCGTCCTCCGCCAGATCTACGACCAGATGCCCAACCCCAAGTGGGTTCTGGCCATGGGCGTATGCGCAAGCAGCGGAGGCATGTTCAACAACTACGCCGTTGTCCAGGGCGTGGATCATGTGGTGCCTGTCGACATGTACCTGCCGGGGTGCCCGCCGCGCCCGGAGATGCTCATCGACGCGATCTTGAAGATCCACGATCAGATCCAGGACATGAAGCTCGGAGTCAACGCCGTTCGCGAGCAGGAGCAACTCGAGATTGCCGCCTTGACCGCTGCCCCCACGCTCGAGATGCGCGGGCTCCTGCGATGAGCGACCAGCAGCCGGTGTCACCGGCCGAGGCGGGCCTCGAGGTTGCCGCGACCGCGACTGTGATGCCCGAGGACGTGCGCGAGCTCGAGATCATCGGCGTGCGTCACGGTGCCTTCTCGGCCCAGGACGGCGGGGATACGTCAGGTTTCGGCGGACTTGTCGCCCCGATCGTCATGCCCGGTCCGACCGAGCGACCCTACGGTGAGTGGTTCGACGCCGCGGCCGACGAGATCGAGCTTGCGCTGGCGGATCGCGGGCTCCCGATGTCGTCCGCGGTCGAGAAGGTGGTCGTCGACCGCGATGAGCTGACCTTCGTGGTGCGCCGCGAGCACCTGCTCCCCTTCGTCCAGGTGCTCCGTGACGAGCCCGCTCTGCGCTTCGAGATGTGCATGGGGGTCAATGGCGTGCACTACCCGAGCGACCAGGGGCGCGAACTCCACGCCGTCTACCCCTTCCTGTCCGTCACGCACAACAGGCGCCTGCGCGTTGAGGTGACCTGCCCCGACGGGGACGCGCATATCCCGTCCATCGTGTCGGTCTATCCCGCCAACGACTGGCACGAGCGCGAGACCTACGACTTCTTCGGCATCGTCTTCGACGGCCATCCCGCGCTCACGCGCATCGAAATGCCCGACGACTGGCCGGGCCATCCGCAGCGCAAGGACTATCCCCTCGGCGGTATTCCCGTGGAGTACAAGGGCGCTGAGGTGCCGCCGCCCGATCAGCGGAGGGCATACACCTGATGTCGACGGACCAGAGTTTCGTGCACCAGGGCGTTACCGACGAGGGCGTCGTCTACGAGGGCGAACTGCCACCCGAGGACCCCTACGCACTGTCCTATGAGACCGGACAGGGCACCGTCTACACCGTTTCCGGGGGAGATTGGGACTCCATCTCCACGCCCGATGAGGGCGAGCGCGAGCGCATCGTGGTCAACATGGGACCTCAGCACCCGTCCACTCACGGTGTCCTGCGTCTCATCCTTGAGCTCGAGGGCGAGACCGTCGTCGACACGCGGTGCGGAATCGGCTACCTCCACACCGGCATCGAGAAGAACATGGAGTTCCGGTCCTGGACCCAGGGCGTCACATTCGTGACGCGTATGGACTACCTGTCCCCCTTCTTCAACGAGACGGCGTACTGCCTCGGTGTCGAGAAGCTCCTCGGTGTCACGGATCAGATCCCCGAGCGTGCCAGCACGATCCGCGTGCTCATGATGGAACTCAATCGTGTCTCGTCGCACCTGGTCGCGCTCGCGACCGGGGGCATGGAGCTCGGCGCCCTCACCGCGATGACCTTCGGATTCCGAGAGCGCGAACTCATCCTCGACATCTTCGAGATGGTCACGGGGCTACGGATGAACAGCGCTTTCGTCCGTCCCGGAGGCGTTGCGCAGGACATCACCGACGACCAGGTCGCGCGCATCAGGGAGACCCTGCCGCTGCTCAGGAAGCGAATGAAGGACACCGCGGACCTGCTGGTCGACAACGCGATCTGGATGGGGCGGACGGTCGGTGTGGGCTACCTCGATCTCGCGGGCTGCATGGCCCTTGGCGTGACGGGACCGATCCTTCGCAGCACGGGCCTTCCGCACGACCTGCGCAAGTCCCAGCCTTACTGCGGCTATGAGGACTACGAGTTCGACATCCCCACGCAGGACACATGCGACGCGTATGGACGCTTCCTCATCCGCGTCGCCGAGATGCAGGAGAGCCTGAAGATCGTCGAGCAGGCACTTGATCGTCTCCGCCCCGGACCGGTGATGATCGAGGACAAGAAGATCGCCTGGCCGGCGCGCCTATCCATCGGTGGGGACGGCCAGGGCAATTCACCCGAGCACATCAAGGAGATCATGTCGCAGTCGATGGAGGCGCTGATCCATCACTTCAAGCTCGTCACCGAGGGATTCACCGTTCCCACCGGCCAGGTTTATTCCGCGATCGAATCCCCGCGCGGGGAACTCGGCGTCCATATCGTGAGCGATGGCGGCACGCGCCCCTACCGCGTCCACTACCGCGACCCCTCCTTCAATAACCTGCAGGCGACCGCGGCGATGTCCAACGGCAGCATGATCTCCGACGTCATCGCGGCCGTGGCGAGCATCGACCCGGTCATGGGCGGAGTGGACCGCTGATGGGATATGACGACAGCGTGATGACCCAGATGCGCGAGATCATCGCCAGATATCCCAACTCCCGCTCCGCGGTGATGCCCCTGCTTCACCTGGCCCAGAGCATCGACGACGAGGTCACCCCCGAGGCGATGCAGGTGATTGCGGACGAGCTCGGACTCACCACGGCAGAGGTGACCGCAGTCGCGTCGTTCTACACGATGTACAAGCGCCGCCCGGTCGGCAAGCATCACATCGGTGTGTGCACCAACACCCTCTGCGCTCTGCTCGGCGGGGACGCCGTCTACGAGGCCGTCTCGGAGCGTCTGGGCGCAGGCCACGATGAGCGCGATTCAGACGGCACCTTCTGGCTCGAGCGCATCGAGTGCCAGGCGGCATGCACTCACGCCCCTGTGATGACCGTCGACTGGGAGTTCATGGACTGCCAGACGCCGCAGAGTGCTGTCGACGTCATCGATCGGCTGGCCCGCGGCGAGGAGGTCGTGTCAACACGCGGTCCCGTGATCCGCGACTTCCAGGCGACGGAGCGCACCCTCGCTTTCCCTGTCGACGGGCTCGCCGGCGAGGGCGGCGAGGCTGACGCCATGATGCTCGCCGGTCTCACCTACGCCAACGAGCACGGCATGAAGGCACCGGCAGCGCCCGCGGAGGGACAGTCATGACGTCGCTGACCCCCGTCATCACCGAGCACTGGAATGTGCCCGACCTGTTCACCCTCGACGGCTATCGGCGGCACGGCGGCTACCGGGCGCTGAAGTCGGCCCTGGGCATGGATCCCGACGCGATCATCGGCACGGTCAAGGACACCGGCCTGCGCGGTCGCGGTGGCGCGGGCTTCCCCACGGGCCTGAAGTGGAGCTTCGTCCCGCAGGGTGATGGCAAGCCCCATTACCTCGTGGTCAACGCCGATGAGTCGGAGCCGGGCGCCTGCAAGGACGTCCCGATCATGATCGCCAACCCTCACGCGCTCATCGAGGGCGTGATCATCTCGTCGTACGCCATCCGTGCTCATCACGCCTTCATCTACATCCGAGGCGAGGTGCCGCAGGCAATCCGCCGAGTTGCCACGGCGATCGCCGAGGCAGAGGCCGCGGGGCTGATCGGTGACAACATCCTCGGTTCGGGCTTCGATCTCCGGGTTACCGTCCACTCCGGTGCGGGTGCCTACATCTGCGGTGAGGAGACCGCCCTCCTCGACTCGCTCGAGGGCTACCGTGGACAGCCACGACTGAAGCCACCTTTCCCGGCGACTCACGGCCTCTATGCGTCCCCCACCGTGGTCAACAACGTCGAGACGATCACCAACATCCCGTGGATCATCAACAACGGTGTTGAGTGGTTCCGTCAGTTCGGCACGGAGAAGTCGCCAGGTTTCAAGGTCTTCGCGGTCTCCGGTCACGTGGCGCGTCCGGGCATCTACGAGGCGCCGCTGGGCATCACGATGCGCGAACTTCTGGACTACGCCGGCGGGGTCGTCGGCGGCGACGGCACCGTGAAGTTCTGGATTCCCGGCGGGTCGTCGGTGCCGATGCTCACGGCTGATCATCTCGACACTCCGCTGACGTACGAGGCCATGGCCGAGGCGGGCACGATGCTTGGGACAGGCACGCCGATGGTCTTCAACAGCACCGTGAGCGTCGTCAAGGCAGTCACGCGGTGGCTGGAGTTCTACAAGCACGAGTCGTGCGGCAAGTGCACTCCGTGCCGCGAAGGCACGTACTGGATCACCGGAGTGCTCGAGCGCTTCGAGCACGGTCGCGGGACCGACAGTGACATGGACCTGCTGGTGGAGGTGTGCGGCAACATCGCCGGTCGATCATTCTGTGCGCTCGGTGATGCGGCTGCGACGCCCTACCCCGGGGCCCTGAAGTACTTCCGCGACGAGTTCGAGGCCGCGACGCGAACTCCGGTCGATGAGGCCTTCCCGCCCGCGGCCTCCTACATCTTCAGCGAGGTTGGTGCGCGATGACCGTGGCCCCCCAGTCACCGACAGACGTGGCCCCTGCTGATCTCGTGACCGTCTCCGTCGACGGCATCGAGGTACGTGTCCCCAAGGGCATGCTCGTCATCCGGGTGGCCGAGCTCATGGGTATCGAGATCCCGCGGTTCTGCGATCACCCCCTGCTCGATCCTGTCGCCGCATGCCGCATGTGCCTCATCGAGATCGAGGGACAGCCGAAGCCGCAGCCTGCGTGCGCTATCGCGGTGACGGATGGCATGGTCGTGCGGACTCAACGAACCTCCGAGATGGCGGACGCCGCTCAGGAGGGAGTCATGGAGTTCCTCCTGCTCAATCACCCGCTCGATTGCCCCGTCTGCGACAAGGGCGGGGAGTGCCCGCTGCAGAACCAGGCGATGTCGGCCGGCCGCGGCTCCTCGCGCTTCGAGGAGAAGAAGCGCACTTTCGACAAGCCCATCAACATGAGTGCGCAGATCCTGCTCGATCGCGAGCGCTGCGTCTCCTGTGCCCGATGCACTCGATTCGCCGACCAAATTGCAGGCGATCCGATGCTGGAACTCATGGAGCGCGGCGCCAAGCAGCAGGTCGGCATCGCCGAGGATCAGCCGTTCGACTCTTACTTCTCCGGCAACACGATCCAGATCTGCCCCGTGGGAGCGCTGACAAGTTCCCTGTACCGCTTCCGGGCACGGCCGTTCGACCTCGTGAGTACGCCGACGACATGCGAGCACTGCGCGTCCGGTTGTTCGCTTCGCACCGATGTCCGCCGAGGCGTCATCACGCGGCGGCTGGCGTGGGATGACGCCGAGGTCAACGAGGAATGGAACTGCGACAAGGGGCGGTTCGCGTTCATTTACACGCACGAGGGGCGCATCGAATCCCCACTCGTTCGCGAAGACGGAGAGTTGCGGCCGGCCTCGTGGCCCGAGGCACTGGATGCCGCTGCCCGTGGACTCGCGGCGGCGCGTGGGCGGGCCGGAGTGCTCACTGGCGGACGCTTGACCGATGAGGACGCCTACGCCTACGCCAAGTTCGCGCGCGTGGTTATGGGCACCGATGACGTCGACTTCCGTGCGCGCGTGGCCAGCGAGGAGGAGGCACAGTTCCTCGCCTCGTCGGTTGCCGGCATGCCCCTCGGCCCGACGTACGCGGACCTTGATTCGGCTCCGACGGTGCTGCTCGTCGGCTTGGAACCCGAAGACGAGTCGCCGATCATCTTCCTCCGCCTGCGGCGCGCAACCCGCCAGGGCGGTCCTCGTGTGTTGGCGATGTCTGCAGTGCGCACGCGCGGCATGGACAAGATGGGCGCCGCGTGGTGGGCGGTGGAGCCCGGTGCTGAGGCATCAGCCCTGCGCGGGGTGCTTGCCGGCCATGACGTGTCAGGCGCTCTCGATGCCCTCCGGCAGCCGGGTGCTGTCATCCTCGTGGGCGAGCGCATGGCAGGTGTCCCCGGTGCCTTGTCGGCCGTGATCGACGTCGCCTCGTCGACCGGAGCACGCGTGGGCTGGGTGCCACGGCGAGCGGGGGAGCGTGGAGCCCTGGACGCCGGGGCCCTGGCGGGCCTGCTGCCGGGGGGCCGGCCCATCGACGACGACCGCGCTCGCGCCGAGGTTGCAGCGGTCTGGGGCGTGGAGCCCGACTCCCTCCCCCGGGTGGGTCGCCAGGCGGACGCCCTGATCGACACGATCCTCGGTGATGCGGGCAGGGTCGAGCGAGAGGAGGCACGCCTCGTCGACGCGCTCCTCGTCGCGGGACTCGAGCCTGCCGATCACCTCCGCGCCGACGACGTGCGCCGCGCGTTGGCCGATGTGCCCTTCATCGTTGCGCTCGCTACCCACCACGGGGAAGTCACCGAGGCGGCCGACGTGGTCTTCCCCGTCGCCGTCGTCGCCGAGAAGGCGGGCACCTTCACCGACTGGGAGGGGCGCGCCAAGCCCTTCTCTGCAGCGATTCATGGAGCCCAGTCCACGACCGATGCGCGCGTGCTCGCCATGATCGCTGATGGCATGGACGCGCCCTTTGGCAGTGGGGACGTCGGCGCTCTCCGCGCCGAGATGGAACGGCTTGGCGTGTGGACCGGCCCTCGGGTCGCGGCTCCTGCCGTCGCCCCGGTCGAGTCTGCAGGCTCGGGGACGTGGGCCTTGGCGACCTGGCGACTGCTTCTTGACGCGGGCACGATGCAAGAGGGCGAGCCGCATCTCGCCGCGACGGCCAGGCCCACGGAGGCGTGGATGAGCGCTGCCACCGCTCAGGCTTCAGGGCTCGCGGACGGATCCACGATCACGCTGTCCACCGATGCTGGGTCGATCAGCATGCCGCTTCGGGTCACTGACGTCGTCGACGGCTCGGTGTGGGTCCCCATGGCCTCAGAGGGATCGCGGCCGCTGAGTATCGGCGCCGCGCACGGAGCCCGCGTTCGCGTCACGGGAGGTGCGGCATGAGCGGCATCACGTTCAACGATCCGTGGTGGCTCGTCCTGCTCAAGGTCGTGGCCATCTTCGCGATGCTCGTGCTCCTCACTCTCTTCACCATCTGGTGGGAGCGCCGCGTGGTGGCGCGCATGCAGTCCCGAGTTGGCCCCAACCGCGTGGGACCCTTCGGCCTGCTGCAGTCCCTCATGGACGGCTTCAAGCTCGCCCTCAAGGAAGAGATCATCCCCAAGACCGCGCACCGGGCCGTCTACTGGATCGCTCCCGTCATCTCCGCGACCATGGCGTTCATCGCCTTCGCGGTGATCCCCTTTGGCCCGATGGTGAGCATCTTCGGCGTGGAGACTCCGCTCCAGCTGACCGACTTCCCTGTCTCGGTGCTCTACGTGCTGGCGGTTGCCTCGATCGGCATCTACGGCATCGTGCTCGCCGGTTGGTCGTCTGGGTCGACGTACCCGCTACTCGGAGGCCTTCGCTCCTCAGCGCAGATGATCTCCTACGAACTCGCGATGTCCATGTCCTTTGTTGCCGTCTTCCTCTATGCCGGTTCCATGTCGACATCCGACATCGTCGCCGCACAGGAGCCGATCTGGTACGCCGTGATCCTGCTTCCGTCGTTCCTCATCTATGTGACGGCGATGGTGGGCGAGACCAACCGGGCCCCCTTCGACCTTCCGGAGGCCGAGGGCGAACTGGTGGGCGGCTTCCACACCGAGTATTCCTCGCTGAAGTTCGCGCTGTTCTTCCTCGCTGAGTACATCAACATGGTCACGGTCTCGGCGCTCGCGACGACGCTCTTCCTGGGGGGTTGGCGCGCGCCGTGGCCGGTTTCGCTCTGGGAGAGCGCCAACACGGGATGGTGGCCGCTCCTGTGGTGGCTCATCAAGGTGCAGCTGTTCATCTTTGTCTTCATCTGGCTGCGAGGTACATTGCCTCGGCTTCGTTACGACCAGTTCATGCGCTTCGGCTGGAAGGTCCTCATCCCGGCCTCGCTCGTCTGGATTGTGATCGTCGCTGCGGCCCGCGTGGTGCGCAACGAGTACTCCGTGACCACGCAGGAGCTGCTGCTCGTCGGAGCCGGAGCGCTCATCGCCATCGTCCTTGGCTCGTGGGTGCTGCAGGTCCGGTCCGCCCGTCAGGAGAAGCGCGAACTCGAGGCCGCTGCGGAGGAGGCTGCGAGGCCCTTCGATCCGTATGCGGGCGGCTACCCCGTGCCGCCGCTGCCCGGTCAGGAGTTCACCTTTACCTCGCGACGTGCCATGGCTGGGGCCACCATCCCGGGCACCGCAGTGACGGCCGCCGACGTTGCTGAGGCGACGTCCGATGACACGAAGGCTGGTGGCGACGATGCCTGAGCTGCCTCCCGCGGTCCGCGGCTTCGGCGTGACCTTCGCGACGATGTTCAAGAAGGTTGTGACCGAGGAGTACCCGGAGCAGGCCGACCGGTACCCGCCCAAGCCCCGCTTCCATGGTCGGCACCAGCTCAATCGCTGGCCCGACGGACTGGAGAAGTGCATCGGCTGTGAACTCTGCGCGTGGGCCTGTCCGGCCGACGCGATTCTGGTGGAGGCCGATAGCAACACCGAAGAGGAGCGCTTCTCCCCCGGCGAGCGATATGGCCGCGTCTATCAGATCAACTATCTGCGCTGCATCTTCTGCGGCCTGTGCATCGAGGCATGTCCCACGCGCGCGCTGACGATGACCAACGTCTATGAGCTCGCTGACGACAACCGCGCCGACCTGATCTACGAGAAGCAGGATCTCCTGGCGCCGCTGCTTCCGGGCATGATCGCTCCGCCGCACCGCATGGTTCCCGGGACCACCGAGCAGGACTACTACGCCGGTAAGGTCACGGGCTCGGTGCCGGAGCAGGAACCTGCCGGCGACGAGCAGATCTGGGCCGAGGTGCAAGGACGGTCCGAGCAGGAGGCGGGCAGATGACCGACACCGGGCCGAGCGCGGCTGAAGCCGCCGTCTTTTGGGTCTGCGCCATCCTCGCCGTAACCGGCGGGCTCGGGTTGATCCTCTCCAGGCGTGCGGTCCACAGCGCGCTCTGGGTGGCCCTCACGATGATCAGTCTTGCCGTGCTCTACCTCGCCAACGCGGCGCCCTTCCTGGGAATGGTGCAGATCATCGTCTACACCGGTGCGGTGATGATGCTGTTCCTCTTCGTCCTCATGGTGGTCGGAGTGGACTCCAGCGACTCCCTTGTGGAGACCCTTCGCGGGCAGCGAATCGTCGGAATTCTGCTCGCCGCTGGCTTCGGCATACTCCTGGTCCTGGCTATTGGTTCCGCCCTGACGGGCGTGCCCGCTGCGGGACTCGATGCGGCCAACGCCGAGTACGGCGGCAACGTCGAGGGCATCGCCCGGCTCCTCTTCGGCGAGTACCTGCTTGCCTTCGAGGTCGTCGCGGGATTGCTCATCACGGCCGCGCTGGGTGCGCTGGTGCTGGCCCACCGCGAACGCTGGCAGCCACGCCGCACGCAGCGCGAACTCTCCGAGGAGCGGGTTCGCAGCGGAGAGCACGTGGGGCCGCTGCCGGCCCCCGGTGTCTACGCGCGCCACAACGCGGTGGACACCCCGGCCCTTCTGCCGGACGGCACCGTCGCCGAGATTTCAGTCCCCGGGCCGCTGCGAGCCCGAGGTGACCTGCGTCCGGTCGACGTGGCGGCCGTGGCAGAGACAGAGGCCCTCGCCTCGGGGGCCGCAGCGCTGGGACCTGCTGACCACCCTGTGGCGGATGATCCGGGCACGTCTCCGGGAGAGCCATCATGAGCCCGGAGAACTACGTCGTCCTGGCGGCCGTGCTCTTCACGATCGGCACGGTCGGTGTCCTGGTGCGCCGCAACGCGATCGTCGTCTTCATGTCGATCGAACTCATGCTCAACGCTGCCAATCTCGCCTTCGTCGCATTCGCCCGCATGCAGGGCAATCTCGAAGGCCAGGTCATCGCCTTCTTCGTGATGGTGGTAGCGGCTGCCGAGGTGGTCGTTGGCCTAGCGATCATCGTGGCGATCTATCGATCGCGACGCTCGGCCTCGATCGACGAACCAAACCTGCTCAAGTACTGACAAGCGCCCGCTCGCGGGCAGACCAAGGACGCAACGTGACGAAGAAGGAGGCGCCGTGATCGGGACCGGCGCTGCACGGCTGTCGGACGCGACTGACATCGCGCCCGTCATCCAGCCCCTTGCCGAGGCCTCGGGAGTCTTTTCGTACCTGTGGCTGCTCCTCGCCCTGCCGCTCTTCGGCGCAGCCGTGCTGCTTCTCGGGGGGCGTCGCACCAACAAGTGGGGTCCCCACCTCGCCGTGCTCATGGTGGTCGCAGCCGCGGTCTACGCTGTCGTGCTCCTCCTCGGCCTCCTGGGTCGCCCGGCAGACGATCGCGCGATCGGGCAGACCCTCTTCGAGTGGGTCTTCGTCGGGGGCTTCACTGCCCCTGTCGCCCTTCAACTGGACCAGTTGTCGATGGTGTTCGTGCTGCTCATCACGATCGTCGGATCGCTGATCCACATCTACTCGCTGGGCTATATGGAGCACGACCCCGATCGTCGGAAGTTCTTCGGCTACCTGAACCTCTTCGTCGCTGCCATGCTCCTGCTTGTTCTCGCCGACAATTACCTTCTGCTCTACGTCGGCTGGGAGGGTGTCGGCCTTGCGTCCTACCTCCTGATCGGGTTCTGGCAGTTCAAGCCGAGCGCCGCCGCGGCTGCGAAGAAGGCCTTCGTGATGAATCGCATCGGCGACGTCGGCCTGAGCTTGGCGATCATGCTCATCTTCGTCACATTCGGCACGGTCGTCTTTGATGAAGTCTTCGCTATGGCCGGGGAGGCCAGCGAGTCGACACTCACGTGGATCGGTCTCCTCCTCCTCCTCGCGGCAGCTGGCAAGTCCGCGCAGTTCCCGCTGCAGGCCTGGCTGCTCGATGCCATGGAGGGACCGACTCCTGTCTCTGCGCTCATCCACGCAGCGACGATGGTCACCGCAGGGGTGTACCTCATCGTCCGCAGCAATGCGATCTACGACGGCACCGTCTTCGCCCTCACGACGGTCCTCGTCATCGGCGTCATCACGATGTTCCTGGGCGCGATCATCGCCAGCGCGAAGGACGACATCAAGAAGTCCCTCGCCGGATCCACGATGAGCCAGATCGGCTACATGGTCCTCGCGGCAGGGCTCGGCCCCGTCGGCTACGTCTTCGCGATCTTCCACCTACTCACTCACGGTGTGTTCAAGGCCAATCTCTTCCTCGGCGCCGGCTCCGTCATCCATGGGATGCACGATGAGCAGGACATGCGCCGCTACGGTGCCTTGCGCAAGGTCATGGTGATCACCTTCTTGAGTTTCGGCTCCGCGACGCTGGCGATCATGGGCATCCCGCCCTTCTCGGGCTTCTGGTCGAAGGACTCGATCATTCACGCCGCCTTCGAGGTGAGCCTCGTAGCCGGAATCAGCGGCATGCTGGCAGCAGGCCTCACCGGCTTCTACATGACGCGGATGTTCACCATGACCTTCCTCGGCAAGGCGCGCTGGGAGGACGATCAGCATCCGCACGAGTCCAAGCCCGTGATGACGATTCCTCTCATCATCCTCGGGATCGGCTCAGCCTTCACGGGCATGGCGCTGCTGTATTGGGGCAATATCGTCGACTGGCTCGTGCCGGTCACCGGACAGCGCGAAAATCCGCTGCCGCTCCCGACAATCGCCTACGAGGGCATGACGCTTGCGCTGGTCCTCATCGGTGCGGGCTGGGCCTATGCGATGTACCGCAGGGACGTACCGGTCGAGGCTCCTCAGGACGTCAATATCCTCACGAAGGCGGCGCGCAACAGCATGTACGACGATGCCATCAACGACGTCCTCGTCGTGCAGCCGACGTACAGCGTTTCTCGCGCGTTTGTCGGGATCGACAACAAGGGCATCGATGGCATCGTCAACGGCCTAGCCGCCTTCGTGGGCGGCTCGGGTGAGCGCCTGCGTCGCTGGCAGTCCGGCTTCGCCCGCTCTTATGCGCTCGCGATGGTGGGTGGCGCCGTCTTGGTTGTCGTGATTCTCGCGGTGGTGAGGCTGCCATGACGACAATCCCGTGGCTCACGATTCTCGGCGTCGTTCCGCTCGTCGGCGCGCTGGTGCTGCTGGTGCTGCCTCGAGACAACGTGCGGCTCATCAAGCAGGCCGCGCTCGTCTTCTCGCTGGCCGCCCTCGTGCTCACCGTCGTCATGGGGCTGCAGTTCGATGCTGATTCGACCGCGGCCTTCCAGTTCGTGGAGAACTATCCCTGGATCCCGGCATTCGGCATCTCCTACGCCGTCGGCGTCGACGGCATCGGCCTCGTGCTCGTGGCGTTGGCGACCACGCTGGTCCCGGTGACAATCCTCGCAGGCTGGAACGATGTCGACGATGGTCGCAGCGTGAAGGGCTATTTCGCCCTCATCCTCGTGCTCGAGACGCTCATGATCGGTGTCTTCGCCGCGACCGATGTCTTCCTCTTCTATGTGTTCTTCGAGGTCATGCTCATCCCCGTCTACTTCCTCATCGGCCGCTTTGGCGGCCCGAACCGGTCGTACGCGGCAGTGAAATTCCTCGTCTACAGCCTCGTCGGCGGACTGCTCATGCTCGCAGCCCTCATTGGGCTCTACGTGGTGTCCGCACAGCAGCTCGGGCAGGGGACCTTCGACTTCGCTGCCCTCGTCGGGCTCGATATCGACCCCACGACGCAGAAGATCCTCTTCCTCGGGTTCTTCATTGCGTTCGCGATCAAGGCGCCCCTGTGGCCGTTCCACACCTGGCTGCCGGACGCTGCAAAGGAGTCGACCCCGGCGACCGCGGTCCTGCTGATCGGCGTGCTGGACAAGGTCGGCACCTTCGGCATGATCCGCTACCTGCTGCCGATCTTCCCCGCGGCCTCTGAGTTCTACGCACCCTTGGTCATCGCCATGGCGGTTATCGGCATCATCTATGGTGCGCTCGTCGCCCTGGGTCAGACGGACATGAAGCGACTGTTCGCCTACAGCTCCATGTCGCACTTCGGCTTCATCGCGCTGGGAATCTTCGTCTTCACGACCTGGTCCATGTCCGGCTCGACGATCTACATGCTCGGCCACGGCCTGTCCACGGCTGCGCTCTTCCTCGTCGCCGGCTTCCTCATGCAGCGAGCGGGCGGCTCGAGTGCCATCGCGACCTACGGCGGTGTCAGCAAGGTGGCGCCCATCCTCGCGGGGTTCATGCTCTTCGCCACGATGTCGGCGGTTGCGCTTCCGGGCCTGGCGAGCTTCGTCGGCGAGTTCCTCGTGCTCCTGGGCACTTTCGCCCGGTACGTCGTCGTGGGAGTGATCGCGACCCTCGGCATCGTCCTGGCGGCGGCATATGCGCTGCGGTTGTATCAGAAGGTCGCCACGGGACCGACCTCCCCGCACGTGGAAGGGATATCCGACCTCGGCGGGCGTGAGGTGACATCCCTGATGCCCGTTGTCCTGCTCACCTTGGTGCTCGGCGTCTTCCCCGGCCCCGTCCTCGAGGTGGTCAATCCCGCGGTGGATCGGGTCATGGACACGATCGGGATGACCGATCCACAGCCTGCGCTGGCACCGGTGGGGGGTGACCAGTGAATCCCGACGTGATGGTGGCGCCGCAGATCGACTATCTCGCCATCCTGCCGATGATCATCATCGCCGCGGCCGCTGTGCTCGGTGTCATCGTCGAGACCTTCGCCGGTCGCGGTGCTCGCCGCCCGATCCAACTGACCCTCGTCTTCGGATCCGTCGCCGCCGCGTTTGGCGCCCTCGTCTGGCAGTCCGGCACCCGGTCTCTCGAGGTCGAGGGAGCCCTCGCCATCGATGGTCCCGGCGTCCTGCTCATGGGCCTTATCCTCATCGTGGCCTTCGTCGCGGCGATGCTGCTCGCAGAGCGGCAACTCGATCCCGCGGGAGATGCCTTCGCGCCGCGCGCGTCGGCTCTGCCGGGCTCCGCCGATGAGCGCGAACTCACGAGCCGGGGCTACCTGCAGACGGAGGTCTGGCCGCTTTTCCTCTTCGCCGTCCTGGGCATGCTGCTGTTCGTCACCTCGACGAATCTGCTCATCATGTTCGTTTCCCTCGAGGTGATGTCCCTGCCGCTCTACCTCCTCGCGGGCATGGCGCGTCGACGTCGGCTGCTCTCGCAGGAGGCGGCCCTGAAGTACTTCATCCTGGGTGCGTTCTCCTCGGCGTTCTTCCTCTTCGGTGCGGCCCTCGTCTACGGATTCGCCGGCACCATCGACTTCGGCGGGATCGCCGACGCCCTCGCTGCCAAGCCCGGTGAGACGTCACTCATCGTCATCGGCCTAGCCATGCTCGTCGTCGGGCTGCTCTTCAAGGTAGGCGCCGTGCCGTTCCACCAGTGGGTGCCTGACGTCTACCAGGGATCGCCTGCGCCGGTGACGGCATTCATGGCGGCCGCGGTGAAGATCGCGGCCTTCGGGGCGATGCTGCGCCTGCTCTACGTCGCCTTCGGCGGCCTGCGCTGGGACTGGGAACCGCTCCTGTGGATCATCGCCGGCCTCACCATGCTTGTGGGCTCGATCGTGGCAATCGCGCAAACCGATATCAAGCGCATGATCGCCTACTCCTCCGTCGCCCAGGCCGGCTTCATCCTCATCGGCGTCTCCACGGCGACGGCCGAGGGCCTGTGGGCTTCGATCTTCTACCTCGTTGCCTACTCGTTCACGACGCTCGGGATCTTCGCCGTCATCACCATGGTGAGGGACAGCGGTGGCGAGGCCACGCGCATCGATCAGTGGGCGGGCCTCGGTCGGACTAATCCGGTGATCGCTACGGCCTTCGCGATCTTCATGCTCGCGCTCGCGGGCATTCCGCTCACCAGCGGGTTCATTGCGAAGTTCGTGGTTTTCGAGGCAGCCCTCGCGGTGGATGCGGTGGCCCTGGTCATCGTCGGTGTCCTCGCGAGCGTGATCGCGGCCTTCTTCTACATGCGCATCGTCGTGGTGATGTTCTTCCGCGACCCGGGAGACAGCCCTCCGAGCGTTGCGGTCCCGTCGGGATTCACCACACTCGCGCTGTCCATCTCCGTCGCAGTGACAGTGATCCTGGGCATCCTTCCCCAGCCGGTGCTCGACCTCATCGAGCGCGCTGGCGTATTCCTGCGATAGTGGACACATGAGCACGCATCCCCCTGGGCCGCTCGTGGGCCTGGGAGTGGTCGACCCCCTCCTTGAGGGACGTCTGGTGAGCGGCATGGAGCGCGTCGAGTCGCTCCTGCGCGACTCGGTACGCAGTGACTATCCCTTCGTGACGGAGGCGTCCAGGCATCTCGTCGATGCCGGCGGCAAGAGGTTCCGGCCCCTTCTGGTGCTCCTGGCCGCACAGTTCGGGGATCCGGACGCACCCGGTGTCGTCCCGGCGGGAGTTGTCGTCGAGCTCACTCACCTTGCCACGCTCTACCACGACGATGTGATGGATGAGGCCGACCTGCGCCGGGGTGCAGCATCCGCGAACGCTCGCTGGGACAACACCGTGGCGATCCTCACCGGCGACTTCCTCTTTGCCAAGGCATCCGACATCCTCGCCGACCTCGGGCCTGAGGCCGTCCGCATCCAGGCGCGGACCTTCGAGCGCCTGTGCACTGGACAGATCCGCGAGACGATCGGGCCGGAATCAGGTGACGCCGTCGAGCATCACCTCCGCGTGCTCTCGGACAAGACAGGATCGCTTATCGCGACGTCGGGTCGTTTCGGGGCGATGATGTCAGGGGCCGACGCATCGATCGTGGAGACCATGACGTTGTTCGGCGAGCAGATCGGCGTCGCGTTCCAGCTTGCCGACGACATTGTGGACATCGCCAGCGACTTCGATGAGTCGGGCAAGATACCCGGCACCGACCTTCGCGAGGGAGTCCCCACGCTCACCGGTCTCATCGCTCTGGCGACCGACGATGACCCTCGCTTGCAGGATCTCCTCACGCGGCCACTCGACGACGATGCAGATCACACGGAGGCTCTCAAGAGATTGCGTGAGCACCCGGCGCTCGATGCTGCCCGCCTCGAGGCGAAGGCGTGGGCGGATCGAGCCCGCGACACGCTCTCCGATCTGCCCGACGGCAGTCCGCGCGAAGCGCTCACGGCCCTGTGCGACTACGTCGTCACTCGGTCCGGCTGACGCTTGCTCCGGCGGCCGTCAGTAGCCCAGAAGCCTGGCTGCAAGGTCGTCCATGACCTCCGTCGCACCGCCACCGATGCCGAGCACTCTCGCATCGCGGTAGTGGCGCTCCACTTCGCTCTCCTGCATGTATCCCATGCCGCCGTGAAGCTGGACAGATCGATCGACGACCCAGTCACAGGTCTCGACGGCTGTCTTCTTGGCCTGCACCGCTGCCAGGATCGCCTCCTCGCCTGCGACATAGCGACGGGCGACATCGCGCGTGTAGACGCGCGCGACATCAGTGCGTCGGGCCATCTCGACCAGATCGTGCCGCACCACTTGACGCGCGATGAGTGGACGACCGAAGGTCTCTCTCTTGCGCGTCCAGTCGACGGTGAGGTCGAGCGCGCGCTGAGCAGTTGAGTACGCAGTCACAGCGATGCTGATGCGCTCTGAGACGAAGTGTCGCGCCAACGACGCGAAGCCTGCGGCTTCTCCGAGGACGTCGCTATCGCTGACGGGGACGGCGTCAAAGGACAGCTCAGCAGTGTCGCTGCACCACCAGCCCATCTTGGCGAGCGCACGCGGCTCGGCGTACCCCTGGGAGAGCGGGTCGAGGACCATGAGCGAGATCCCGGCGGCTCCCTCGTCGATGGTTCCGGTGCGCACAGCCGCCACGACCAGATCGGCCCGCACGCCGGACGTGATGTACGTCTTCGAACCGCTTACCTTCCACCCCCCGTCCACTCGCTCGGCGTGGGAGCGCAGTCGTGCAACATCGGAGCCACCGTCCGGCTCGGTGACCGCCAGGCTCGCAATGGCCTCGCCTCGGAGCACCGGGGCGATGAACCGCTCCACCAGGCGATCCGCGCCCGCGGTGTCGCCGCGCTCGCGCCGTCGCTGTGCCTCGTCCGCGACGTGGGGCAGCGCGATGCCATGACTGAACAGGCCCGCGATCACCCCGCCGCTGCCGCCAGCCTCAAGAAGCGCTTCGGTCATGACCACCACGTCGATGAGATCCCCGCCAGATCCACCGACCTCCTCGGGGAAGCCGATCCCCAGGATGCCTGCCTCAGCAGCCTTGCGGTGGAGGTCACGTGGAAGTTGTCCCGCTGCTTCCCACGCGGGCAGGTTCGGGGCGATCTCACGCTCGGTGAAGTCAGTGACCAGTGCGCGCAGGGAGCGGCGTTCCTCGGTGTCGAAGGGATCGGCGGGATCGGCCATGGAGCCAGCCTAGGGTCGGGGCTCGACCCGCCGCCTCGCCTGCCCCCCGACGGGACGAGGCGACGAGTCGAGC
>JBMTDJ010000009.1:0-49799 GCA_049431945.1 Candidatus Nanopelagicales bacterium
GCCTCAGTCGCACGCGACGCAGGCGCCCGCGTCGTCGCGACGACCGACGTGCTCCCGCAGATTCCGACGGTCCCCGGCAAGGGTGAGGCAATGTGGCGCGGGCTCGCTGCCACCCATGGCGAGATCGTGGTCTTCCTCGACGCCGACCTGCGGTCCTTCACTCCCGCATACGTCCTCGGTCTCCTCGGGCCGATGCTCGCCGAACCGAGCATCCAGTTGGTCAAGGCGTGCTACGACCGGCCACTGGTCACGGACAGAGGTCAACGCACCATGGGCGGAGGGCGTGTCACCGAATTGGTTGCCCGGCCCCTGCTGAATCTCCACTGGCCTGAGCTTGCCGGAATGGCACAGCCGCTCGCAGGTGAGTACGCCGTGCGCCGCACACTCGTCGAAAGCCTGCCGATTCCGTGTGGCTACGGCGTGGAGTTCGCGATCCTGGTGGACACATACGCCCGGCACGGCCTTGCCGCTCTCGCGCAGGTCGACCTCGGTGAACGCCTGCATCGACATCAAGACGACGTCCGTCTCGGGCTCATGTCGGCCGAGATCTGGCACGTGGCACTCGAACGACTGGACCCTGCCGGGGCTGTGTCGCGACCGGGCGATTCGATTGCGCAATTCACCTATGGGCCAGCCGGAGTCAGCCTCACGGAGGAATGGGTGGACGTCCTCGTGCGACCGCCCCTGAGCGAGGTCGTCGCCAGGTCAGGTGGCCTGAGCTCCTAGCGCGCGTCGAGGTCGATGCCCAGGCGGCGGGCGGAGCGGACTCGCTGCCGGGCCGAGCGCATGCGTCGCAGGCGCTTGACGAGCATCGGGTCGAAGGCGAGTGCCTCCGGGGTGTCGATCAGGCCGTTGAGGATCTGGTAGTAGCGGGTGGAACTCATGTCGAACAGGTCGCGGATGGCCTGCTCCTTGGCGCCGGCGTACTTCCACCACTGCCGCTCGAACTCCAGAATGCGTCGGTCCCGGTCAGACAGCGCCGCTGCTGCCTGGTCCTGGTCGAGGCGTGCAGCGCCCGAGTCCATGCCGACGACTCCTTCGGGGGAAGAAGGGTGCAGTGCCGCACCCGGAGTGGTCTGGTCATCGTAGGAGGTGGCAGGGGTCAAGTCATCCACCCTCGGTGCCGCGCGTCGCGGGAGCCTCGCCGAGCCGGTCGGCGATGCGGCGCATCTGCTCCTCCATCTCGCGGAGGTGGTCCATCACATCCTCGAGGCGCAGCTCCTCGCTCGCGGGCGTTGGGCCAATCGCAGGGGACGGATGCGTATCGACGGGCGACTGAGACGTCTGTGACTCCTGTGACGAATCACCACTCGAGGACGATCCCGTGTTGATGAATCTGCTCGCAACGGCAGCCGTGACAGCACCCACGGCTGCGGCTCCCGTGAACATGATGAGGACCGCCACGACGCGGCCCCCGACGGTGACCGGCGTGAAGTCCCCGTAGCCGACGGTCGTGACCGTGACGAAGCCCCACCACACGGCATCGCCGTACGACGTGATGTTGGCGTTGGGTGCATTGATCTCGAACATGAGCGTGAAGAGCGCCCCGAAGATCACCACCGTAAGGACCCCGTAGATCGCGTAGAGGCCGACGATCTTGGCCAGGGCATTGCGGTCGCGCGCGACCCTCATCACGGCCGAGATGACGAGGATGATGCGGAGAGGCGGGAACGCGAGCGCAACGGCGAAGGGCCAGTTGCGCTTCATGAAGTCCTTTTTCTTCGGGTCGAGGATGAAGCGGATCGTCAGGTCGACCGCGAACACCATCCACGTGAGGACGCTGATCGTCAGGCCCTCGGCCCGGTATTCGGAGCGGAGGGACGGCGCCCACGTGAAGAACGTCGACACCAGCCAGGCCATGGCCACGATGAACATCGGGATCGAGGAGATCGAGTTGTAGAACCGTTGCGCCGGCGTCAATTCAGCATCGGGGGGCGGCGTCGTGATGCGTCTCCAGAACCCGGGCCTCTTCGGTGCCTTGGCGGCAGCAGAGGGTGTAGGACTCGCCATGGTGGAAGCCTCTCAGATTCACGCGGTCACGTGCGGCGGCGACGCCACCGGATGATGGTCCAGGAGAAGAAGTAGCCCATGCCGTTGGTCGCCCAGTGCAGGCCCATGGGCGCGAGAACGCTGCCGGAGAGCAGTCTCAGGAGAGCGAAGATCACACCGGCGATGGTCGTGGTGATAACGGAGAGCACCACGGCGAGAATGTTGCCCCGCCTGCCTTCTCCAACGACTGAGCCGAGGGCCGCACTCTGCTCGTGCGTGCCGATCGAGGGCAGGATGTGCCAGAGTCCGAAGAGTACGGCCGAGATGACGACCGCCCAGACGATCCCGAACCGGCGGGCCAGCATCGAGAAGAGCACCGCACGGAAGGCGATCTCCTCGAACAGGACCGTGCCGAAGGGCACCTCGACGAGCGCCTGGAACATGAGACGGGGTCCACTGAGCTCGGCGACCCGCTCATCGTGCATGGCATTGCGTCCCTTGCGAAAGGACGCGGCCACGAGGTAGCCGGTCGTGACGACGATGATGCAGCCGACGCCCCAGATGAAACCCGGTACGAGGTAGCCCCAGCCCAGGCCCATATCCGTCCAACTGTTGCCATCAAGCAGGCCGATCGCGAGTACGCCGAAGGAACCTCCGAAGGCCCAGAGGAGGTAGTGGCCCTGCGGCGCGACGCGGTTGTTGATGACATTGAAGGCGATCAGAGCGACGACGAGGACGACCAGAGGCCACCACGGCAGGCCCGATACCTGCTCCGGGGCCGTGATCGTGAACACCTATTGAGCCTACGACTAGCGTGTGATCGATGACGCCGTACGCCGCCCTCCTCGCTCGGATCAAGGCGGATCCCGCCTCACCGCTGCTCACCTACCGCGACCTCGGGTCAGGTGAGCGCATGGAGCTCTCTGCTGCGAGTCTGGGCAATGCCATCGCCAAGACGGCGGGCCTGCTGCGTGACGAGCTCGACGCCCAACCAGGAGACGTCGTGGGCGTGCACCTTCCCCTCCACTGGCAGCGCATCGTCTGGCTCGGTGCGTGTGCTGCGACCGGGACGGTATTCGCCCCGTCATCCCCGCCGGAGGAGTGCGACATCTGCGTGTTCGATCGCGCGCACGCACACCTTGCAGGGCGTGCCACGGAGGACGTCATCGTCTCCCTCGCGCCCTTCGGCCTGCCCGAGACAGGCGGGGCTCCCGCCGGAGTGACGGAGGCAGCCGTCGCGATGCGCGCCCACCCGGACATCTTCGTGCCCCACACCCCGCCCGCGGAAACGCTGACGCTGGTGCGCACGGAGGACGGCGAGATGTCGCAGTCCGAGGTTATGCACGCCGCTGGCCAAGCGCTCACTCACCGTGGGATCGCCACAGGTCAACGATTCGCCATCTTCGAGCCCGATCCGCTTGCCGACATCGTCGCGCTCGCCGGCGCCCTCATGGCCGAGAGCGGTGCCGTCCTCGTCACCGGATCCTCATCAGAAGGCGTCGACCGGATCCTTGCGGAAGAAGGCGTGCCTCCCACGGCATGATGGGCACATGTCCGAGTCACCCGAGTCCACCTCGCGCTGGAGCATCGGCTCCTCGAATTCGCTGCTGTCCATCGGCTCGCGCAACTCCGTTCTCAGCATCGGCTCGGTCGGCTCTGCGCTGTCGATCGGGTCGATTGGATCCTTCGCGAGCGTCCTGAGCATCGGCTCATTTGCCAGTGCGGGCTCGATCATGTCGAGTATGTCGCTGCTCTCAGTGATGTCCCATCGCGCGCGGCGGCGAATCGGCCGCTCGATGACCGTCAGTTAGAGGACGGTCGCGACGCGCGTGCGGCTGCTCGCCACGGGTGTGCCGCCATCCATGATGACGACCCGCCAGGTGTACGTCGTCCCGCGGCCACCGACGGGCACCGCGAAGGCAAACTTGCCGGCGGAGTCCGGGACCGCTGTATTGCGGTCCTGCCACGCGCCGCCGTTGACCTTGACCTGACGCTGGACGATGAGTCCCGCCCGTGGATTCTTGATCACGCCCGAGAGCGTGACAATCGTCCCGTCCGCGACGTTGCCGGCCGGGTTGGCCACGAGAGTCGCACCACCGTTCGGCACCGGCGTCGAGCCCGCGACGTCCTGATCGGTGATGGACGTGATGAACGTCGACTTCATCGTCGTGTAGCCGATCGCCGAGCGGAGCTTCTGGGCCGACACGGTGGCCTTGCGGCCGTCCAGTAACCGTGCTCGCACACCCCGTGCTGCGCCGGTTGCCTTGTCCTTGAGCAAGGTGAGCTTCATGACGTCGCTCATCCCGAAGATGTTCGACACCTGCTGCTGGCTGAGGACAACGGTCCAGGATCGGTAGGGATTGCCGGATGCCTGGAGGCTCCACTCGTCCGGGACGCCGTGCGCCCACGGCACGTCGGCGCCCCCCCACACGTCCGCAGCGGCAAGCGTGTGCCCTCCCGTGGCAGCGGTGTAGTACGCGTTGATCGGCGCGCCGTTGTACGTCGCTGCAAGGCCCGTCGTGGCGCTCGGGCGCGTGGCATCGACGGCCTCAGCCCACCGATTCGGGTCGCCGTACTGGCTCTCGGCCAGCCAGCCGCGGAAGGTCTGGTCGTACTTCGGCCCGTCACCGTCATCCATGTGGCAGCCGCAGTCCGAATCGAGGCCGCGTGCCACCTGGGCGAGTGCATAGGACCGCGCAGCGATCGCCTGGGACTGGAGCGCGGCGTCGGGCCAGGTGGGATTCACCTCGGCGATGCCCTTGAGGTACTCATCGCCGAGGCGCAGGGTGTTGACCACGGAGAGGCGACGACCGTTCGAGGTCTTGAGCCCGGTGATGTCGACCGACCCGTACCGGTATCGGTGGCCCGAACTGGAGAAGGACTCGCCACTGCCCACGACATTGAGCAGGGATGACGCTGACCCGGCGTCACCCGGATCGCGTGTCCCGGACCAGCGGACCGTGATGGTGCGTCCGCGCCCCAGGCTCTCCGAGCGCCCACCGTCGGTGCGCTGCACAGCGACCATGGCCTTCGACGGCGTCAGTGTGATCTCCACACCGGGACCGAAGACGTACGACTTCTTGCCGTAGGTGATGTGCACCTGTGCACCGCTGCCGCCGAGATTCTCCACGCGCAACTTGGCCTGCGATGCCTGGTAGAGCAGGCCGATGCGCACGTCCGCGTCGTCGGTGACCGGCTCGACGCGCGCGGACTGCGCGGCCGTCTCGCCCTGGTAGTAGTACTCGACGATGCGCTTGGCAGTCCAGCGTTTGGGGTCCGCGGTCGCCATGGCGTAGGCGCCCCACTGGGACAGGCCCACGCCGTGGCCGTAGCCGGTGCCCGCAATCGTGAACTGCTCCGGCGGCGTGCACGGGTCGGGTGGTGAATCCGCCGTCGCGGAGATCCTCGCCGTGCCCCTCCAGGGGAAGAGCTGCTTGCCCTCGCTGGTCGCCGAGATCTCGAACGTGTAGAGGCCGGGCGGGACCGCCTTGCCCGCGGCATCGCGCAGATCCCACGCGAAGGGAACCTCACCGGCGACGGCGGTCGAGGCCGACATCGTGCGCAAGGGATCCCCGCACGCATTGGATACGACCAGCGTCGCGTCCATCGGCCCATTCGACCGCGGATTCAAAGTGATGCTCTTGCCCGAGCCCCAGGCGACCCGATCGCCGGCGATAGACGGCGGATAGAAGTTGCGACCCTGTCGCGCGGACACAGCCAGGCGGATGTGGTCCAGGGACGGGCGCAAGAAGACGCCCGGGCACGATGTCGACCCGATATCCCCATGGCCCGCGATCGTCTTGGACGTGACCTTCTCGCCGGGCCAGTACATCGATGTCGTCCCCTGGCCAGGTCCCGGGCCGGCCGAGGTGAGCACGGCCGTGCCCAGCGGGTTCACGTCATCGAGTTCGAACTTCCAGGCGATGAGATCGCTCATCGCGTCGAGGATGGCTTCCTTCACCGCGGCGTCCGGGTTCAAGGTGTCGGCGTTGCCCAGGAAGGACACGGCGAAGGTCTCGGAGTTGAAGCCCGACGTGTGGGCACCGATCACGGCCTTGTCGACTCCTCCCGCACGGCCTTCGTAGATCCGGCCGAAGCGGTCGACCATGAAGTTGTAGCCGAAGTCGTTGACCTGGATGCCCTCGGTGAACCATGAGTACACGTTGCGCATCTGCTGGGCGGCCTGAGCGCGCGTGTAGTCGTTGCTGGACACGACATGATGGACGAAGGCGACCTTGATCTTGTCGGAGTACGCCGTGGTCCCCCTCCGCAGGGATTCATCGGCACCCCACTGCTCACGGGTGATGATGGTGGGCTTGCTCACTGCAGCCTGCGCTGACGCGGCCGGCAGGTTGCCCGACAGCGTCTCGTCCTCGGGCCGCACGGGATTGTCGATGAGGGAGATCTCCGTGTCCGCGGGGAGATCGCCTGACGGCGTATCGATGCGCACCTGGACGCCATCGGCCTCGTTAGTGAGGACCGGCTCGGACGCGAAGCGCGCCCGCTGCCCCTCCTCGGTATCCGGATCCGGGAGGTGATCGCTGATCGGCACCTCCATCCAGGGAAGCCACTCGCCGTCCTGGCGGATGCGCATGACGATGCGCGTCGCGGGATCGAAAGCTGTCGCAGCCGTGACGCCCACGAGCCCGAAGTTCTCGGTCTGCGTCGGTGGGATGGCGGCTGCGGGACGAAGATCCGGCGTGGCCCGGGGGCCAATCGTTTCGCGCTCGTGCACGTGATCTTCACCGGCGATGGGCACGTCGGTGGCGGCGGACGGAGTCGAGGCCAGCGCCCCCTGGTCGATCCCATCGAGGGGAATCGACATGACGTCGGCGCGTACGGGGTCCGGGGGATCGGCCTGACTTCCGGCGACAGGAAGTGCGAGGGTGGCTGGCAGGATGAGGGCAGCAGTCACCACCGCGAGAACTCGCACCTGACGAGGGTGCCTGAGGGCACCGGGGCGAAGCAAGGCGACTCACCCAACACACGGGTCACTCTGATCACATTCCCAGAGGATTCCGGCGCGCGCCTCCTTGACCGGAGCCCGACCGGTCGGACAGGAACCGTGACCGTTCGGGCGACGTCCCTAGGACGGCATGAAGGATGCCGGGCCTCTACCCTGAGTTCACGGGGTCGGCCACGTCGCCCGAGCGGGAGGAGCGAGTCGCATGCGTCAGCATTGGGCTCGGATCCTGCTTGCCATTGCCGCCGCTGCGGTCCTGGTCATGAGCCTCGCTGGAGTCGGCATCCAGGTGGCCTCGAGTCGCCTCGAGTCAAACATCACGGCGGTGGACATCAGCACGACCACCGGTCGCGACCACGTGCCCGTCGAGGTCATCGACGAGCAGGGCAACTACCAGGCGATCAACATCCTGCTCATGGGCAGCGACAGTCGCCAGGGCCAGACCACCAAGAAGTACGGCGATCCCGATGTCATGACGGGTGAGCGCTCCGACACCACCATCCTGCTTCACGTATCGGCCGACCGGACATTCGCCACAGCGGTGAGCATCCCCCGCGACACGTGGGTCATGCTGCCCGAATGCGACCGCGATGGTGAGACGGTGGGAGCGTTCGAGGCGAAGTTCAACACCGCGTTCGAGATCGGTGGCCCGGGCTGCACGGTCAAACTCGTCGAGCAGATGAGCGGCGTGCGCATCGACAACTTCGCCGTCATCGACTTCGAGGGTTTCAAGCAGGTCGTCGACGCCATGGGCGGCGTTGAGGTGTGCCTCAAGGAGCCGGCCAGCGATCCCTCGAGCAAACTTGAACTCCCCGCCGGCACGAGCTTGGTCAACGGCGAGCAGGCCCTGTCCTTCGTGCGTGCGCGCAAAACGCTCAGCGATGGCAGCGACCTCAGCCGGATCAAGCGCCAGCAGGCGTTCCTTTCCTCCATGATCCGCGAGGCGTCGTCGACAGGACTGCTCCTCAATCCTGTGAAGCTCTACTCAACGCTCGATGCCGCCACCTCCGGTCTGACGACCGATCCCGGGCTTGCCGACATCGATGTGCTGCGCGATCTGGCACTGAGCATGCGTGGTATCGCTCCCGGCGACATCGCGTTCCTCACGATGCCGTGGGTGGAGCGCGGTGACGGCGAGAACGTCCTCGTCGACGAGGAAGGTACGCAGCCGCTGTGGCAGTCGATCGCCGACGACGTACCGTGGATCAAGCCCAAATCCTCGACGACAACGTCGTCGGGTCGGGCCGATCTCACCGTGCAGCCCGATGAGGTGACCGTCAGCGTCCTCAACGGCAGCGGCGTCGCGGGGCGCGCAGCAGAAGTGGCTGCTGCGCTCGAGGCCCAGGGCTTCACCGTGGCGAGCGTGGGAGATGCCGATCGCTCCGACTACACATCGACCGAGATCCGGCACAACGCCGCGTCGGCAGAGGCTGCTCGAACTGTCCTGGCAGCACTGCCAGGCGCGAATACCGTCGCCGATGACGCGGCCACCACGATCACCATCGTGATCGGTACGACGTACGCCGGTGTTGAGAGCCTCGTCGCGGACATCACCTCGACGACTGCGTCGAATGGGGATCGCGAAAGCAACGCCATCACGTCGCCCACGACCGCGGACAAGGTGCGCTGCGACTAGCAGCCGCCAGTTGCCGCCCGGCTAGTCTTGCGCGCGTGGGCGGACCTAGGGGAAATCGACCCGGGGTGTCGATCGTCATGCCCGTGCTCAACGAGGAGGCGCACCTCCACGAAGCCGTGAGCGCCATCCTGCGATCCGAGTACGACGGTCCCCTCCAGGTGGTGCTCGCACTCGGCCCGTCTGACGACGCTACGGACGACGTCGCCACCCGCCTCGCTACCGATGATCCGCGCGTAGTGACCGTGTCGAACTCCTCCGGTAGGACCGCATCAGCCCTCAACGCCGCCATCAGGGCGGCAACGCACGACATCATCGTGCGCGTCGACGGACACGCGATCATCCCGCCGACGTATATCGACATCGCCGTGCGCACCCTCGAGGACACCGGCGCGGACAACGTCGGCGGCGTCATGGCCGCTGAGGGCGTGACGGACTTTGAGCAAGCCGTTGCCGCCGCCATGACCTCCTGGTTCGGTGTCGGCGGAGCGTCGTTTCACATCGGTGGCGAACCAGGGCCGGCTCTCACCGTCTACCTCGGCTGCTTCCGACGCTCTGCCCTTGATCGGGTCGGCGGCTTCGACGAGTCGATGGTGCGCGCCCAGGACTGGGAGCTCAATCACCGTATCCGCGCTACCGGCGGTCTCGTCTGGTTCACCCCGCAGATGCGCGTCAGTTACCGGCCCCGCGGCAGCCTTCGCCGTCTTGCCCGGCAGTACCACGAGTACGGTCGGTGGCGTCGTGAGGTGGCTCGGCGCCACCCGGAGACCGTCTCCCTGCGCTACCTCGCTCCCCCGGCAGTGCTCGTCGCGGTGACGGCAGGCACGGCCGTCGGGGCCATCGGCTGGGGAATCGGATCCAAGCCCCTGCTGCTGGGATTCCTTGCGCCCGTGGGCTACGCGCTCGCCGACCTCGCTGCAAGTGCGCGTGCGGCCCGCGGCCTGCCCGGCCGGTCCGCCCGCTGGCTGCCGGCGGTCTTCGCCACCATGCACGGGGCGTGGGGCGCCGGCTTCCTGCGCGGCGCGCGCGACTAGTGGTCGAGTCCCTGCTCCCGCAGGCGCCGGATGGCCTCGCGGCGCTCGAGGCGCGAGGCACGCCGAATCTGTGCCTCCTGAAAGCGCATTCGATCGTGCTCGGAATGCGGCTGCACCGCAGGGACGGGACGGGGCCTGCCCTCGGGATCAATCGCCACGAAGACCAGGTGCGCGGTAGCGACATGGATCTCGGCATCGGCACCCGTGCGCTGGACGGTGACCCGCACGCCCACCTCCATGCTCGTGCGCCCCGTCCAATTGACCTGCGCCCGAGTGGTGAGCAGATCACCGAGTTTGACCGGCTCCAGAAACGCCATCTGATCCATGAAGGCCGTCACGGCCGGGCCCCCGGAGTGGCGCACAGCTGCGACGGCGGCGGCCTCGTCCACGGCACGCATGATGACCCCGCCGTGGACATCGCCGTAGTTGTTGGCGTCCATCACACCCATCACTCGCGCCAGGGTGACACGGGACTCCTCCATGGGCACCGGCTCGTTCAACGGCCGCGCCAGCACCGGGTCCATCGCCACGTCAGCCCCTCAGCAGGGATCGAGCCATAACCAGCCGTTGAATCTCGTTCGTGCCCTCGTAGATCTGCGTGATCTTCGCATCGCGCATGTAACGCTCGACGGGATAGTCGCGTGTGTAGCCGTTGCCCCCGAAGACCTGGACCGCGTCGATGGTGATGTCCATGGCCACGTCCGATGCGTATGCCTTGGCAGCCGCGCCGAAGAACGACAGGTCCTCATCGCCTCGCTGGCTCTTGGCGGCCGCTCGGTACACGAGGGAGCGGGCCGCCTCCAACTTCATGGCCATGTCGGCGAGCATGAACTGGATCCCCTGGAAGGTGCCGATCGGCTTGCCGAACTGCTCGCGCTCCTTGGCGTATCCGACTGCCGCGTCGAGGGCACCTTGGGCGATGCCCAGTGCCTGGGCGCCGATGGTGATTCGAGTGTGATCGAGCGTCGTCATGGCCGTGCGGAAACCGGTGCCGGGCTCGCCGATGATGCGATCCCCAGGGAGCCGAACGTTGTCGAAGAGCACCTCGCGAGTCGGCGACCCGTGGATGCCGAGTTTGCGCTCGGGGGCCCCGAAGGACACTCCTTCGTCATCGCGGTGGACGACGAACGCAGAGATTCCCTTGGCTCCAGCATCGGGATCAGTCTTGGACATCACGGTGTAGTAGTCCGCGACCCCCGCACCCGTGATCCAGCTCTTCTGCCCGTTGAGGATCCAGTCGTCGCCGTCACGGACCGCTCGCGTCTTCATGGCGGCGGAGTCACTCCCTGATTCACGCTCCGAGAGGCAGTAGGCGAACATCGCGTCGCCGCGAGCAACGGAGGGCAGGTAGCGGCCCAGGAGATCCGCGTCGCCGGCGATCATCAGCGGCATGGTGCCCAGCTTGCTGCCCGCCGGAATGAGCGAGCTCGACGCGCAGACTCTGGCAATCTCCTCGATCACCAGGCACACGGCGAGGGCGTCGGCTCCCTGGCCGCCGTACTCCTCTGGAATGTGCATCGCGTGCAGGTCTGAGGCGACAAGGGCCGCATAGATGTCCTGCGGGAACTCTCCTGTCTCGTCGATCTCGGCCGCACGCGGCGCGATCTTGTCCTCGGCTAGCGCCCGGACGACCTGGCGGAGCTCAGCGTGTTCCTCGGGCAACTCGAATGCGTCGAATCCGGTGTCGTGCGTGAGTGGCATGAGCGGGTTCCCTTCCTGGACCGACCCTATCCGGGGCCGCGGGGCCAGGCAGCCCGACGGCTAGGCTCACCGCGTGCGGATGAGCGTGGTGGGGACGGGGTATCTCGGGGCGACGCATGCGGCCTGCATGGCCGAGCTCGGCCATGACGTCACCGGCATCGACACCGACCCGGCCAAGGTGGCGGCATTGTCGTCCGGGCGGGTGCCCTTCTGGGAGCCCGGGCTCGACGAGGTCCTCCAGCGGGGGCTGGCATCGGGGCGTCTTCGCTTCAGCACCGATCCTGCCGATGCGGCGCACGCTCAGGTCCACTTCGTGTGCGTGGGTACGCCGCAGCGAGCGGACTCGCCGGCCGCTGATCTGTCGCAGGTCCACGGCGCGATCAATGCCCTGCTGCCGGTGCTCAGCGAGGGTGCACTGCTCGTGGGCAAGTCCACCGTGCCGGTGGGGACGGCGGCTGGCATCGCCGATCAGGTCGCGCCGACCGGTGCTCGGGTGGCGTGGAATCCGGAATTCCTCCGCGAGGGCCATGCCGTGGAGGACACGCTGCGTCCGGACCGGCTCGTCTTCGGGATCCGCGATGCCGCCGATGAGGACACCCTGCGTGAGGTCTACGCCGCACTCCTCGATGCCGGCACACCACTGCTGGTCACGGACTTCGCCACGGCCGAACTCGTCAAGGTCGCGGCCAATGCATTCCTCGCCACCAAGATCTCCTTCATCAACGCCATGGCTGAGGTGTGCGAGGCGACGGGCGGAGACATCGTGACGCTGTCAGCGGCTCTGGGCATGGACCCGCGCATCGGGCCGCAGTTCCTGCGGGCGGGGCTCGGCTTCGGCGGCGGCTGCCTGCCCAAGGACATCCGCGCGTTCATGGCGCGCGCCGGCGAGCTCGGCGTTGACGAGGCGCTCATGTTCCTGCGTGATATCGACGACATCAATATTCGGCGACGCCAGCACACCGTGGATCTCGCGGTGGATGCACTCGGCGGGGACGCCACCGGACGCCGTGTCACGGTCTGGGGAGCAGCGTTCAAGCCAGATAGCGATGACGTGCGTGACTCCCCGGCTCTCCACGTGGCTGCCGCGCTGCGTGCGGCCGGCGCCAGCGTGACGGTCCACGATCCTCGCGCCGTCGACAACGCCCGCGCGATGTTCCCCGACCTGGACTACGCCGAGACTGCCGACGAGGCAGCCAGGGATGCCGACGTCGTCCTGCTGCTCACCGAGTGGAGCGACTACCGGCAGATAGATCCGACGCACATCGGCAGACTCGTCGCGGCACGCCGCATTATCGATGCCCGCAACGCCCTCGATCCCGCCGCGTGGCGCGCTGCCGGATGGACCTATCGCGCGCTCGGCCGGCCCATCGCCTGACACTCCCTAACTGCGCCAGGCGATGGCGGGGCAGTTGTCCATGACGACATCGAGACCAGCCGCGACCGCGCGCGCTGCGGCCTCCTCGTCGATCACTCCGAGCTGCATCCAGATCGCGCGAGCGCCGGCCGCTATAGCCTCGTCGACAACGGGGCCGACGCGGTCGGATCTCACGAACATGTCTACGACGTCGGGAGGCCCCACCGCCTCGACCGCATCAGCGATGGATGCGTAGCCCCTCTCCCCGTGGACCTCCTCCGCACGGGGATAGATGGGCACGATGCGCTTGCCCCTGGACTGGAGCAGGGCCGCGATTCCGTAGGCATCGCGTGCGGGGTTATTGCCCAGGCCCACGACAAACCATGTCGACGTGTCGTCAAGCACCCGATCCACCACATCGGGGGTCCCGTAGAGAGCAGGATTGCGACCACTCGAGCGGTCAGCCATCCCCACGGACCCTCGCACCCTTCTCCATCGCCGCGGCGCGGAGCGCGGACTGGAAGTCCACCATCCGCTCGCGAAGTGCATCGTCAGCCACGCCCAGCATCCTCACCGCCAGCAGTCCTGCATTGCGCGCATTGCCGACAGCGACGGTCGCCACGGGCACTCCCGCGGGCATCTGCGCGATCGAGAGCAGGGAGTCGAGCCCATCGAGATGGGTCAGAGGAATCGGAACTCCGATGACCGGCAGGGGCGTGAGCGACGCCACCATGCCGGGCAGGTGCGCTGCGCCGCCAGCGCCGGCGATGATCACTCGCAGACCGCGATCGGCGGCTGACTCGGCGTACGCGACCATCTCCTTAGGCATGCGATGTGCGGACACGACATCCGCCTCGTAGGGCACCTCGAATTCGACTAGCGCTGCGGTCGCGGCCTCCATCACGGACCAATCGGAGTCGCTGCCCATGATGATTCCGACGAGGGGCTGAAGATCACTCATCGATCACTCCCATGAAGTAGTCGGCCGCATGGTGCGCCCGCTTGAGCAGATCATCCAAGTCGTCACCCACGGCCGTGACGTGCCCGAGCTTGCGCCCAGGGCGCATCTCCTTGCCGTAGAGATGCACCTTGATCCCAGGGTCGCGCGCGAGCACGTGCCGGTAGGCGTCGTATAGACCGGGCAAGCCGGATATGTCTGTGGGGCCGACGATGTTGACCATGACCGCCCATGGGGCGGTCGCACGAGGATCTCCGAGCGGGAGATCGAGTACCGCGCGCAGGTGGTTTTCGAACTGACTGGTGACCGCGCCGTCGATCGACCAGTGACCCGAGTTGTGTGGTCGCATCGCCAACTCATTGACCGTAATGCCCGTGGGTGTATCGAAGAGTTCCACGGCGAGCATCCCGGTGACGTCGAGCACTCGGGCGATCTCGAGCGCTATGCGCTGTGCCTCCAGCGCGCGGTCGTCCGAAAGATCGGGGCATGGCGCAACCACCTCGGAGCACATGCCGTTGACCTGGACGGTCCGCACGACCGGGTAGGCGACCGCCTGGCCATGCGGACTGCGCGCGACCTGTGCGGCGAGTTCGCGCGTGAAGGGCACGCACTCTTCCCCGAGCCAGCGAGCCCCCGGCGCCAGCGGGGTTTCGGCCACCACGCGGCGAGCCTCGCTTGCGTCGGCGACGACCCAGACGCCGCGGCCGTCGTACCCGCCGCGAGAGACCTTGAGGACCAGGGGCCAGCCAAGTGCCTCGCCGGCAGCGTCCAGATCATCAGCGGAGTCGACGGTGCGCCAGGCCGGGCTCGGGATACCCGCCCTGTCCAGTGCTTCTCGCATGGCGATCTTGTCCTGCGCGTGAATGAGCGCGTCCGGTCCCGGTCGCACCGCCACTCCAGACTTCTCGAGAGCGCGCAGGTGGTCCGGTGGCACATGCTCGTGATCGAAGGTGACGACCGCGCAACCGTCGGCGAGCAGTTGCAGGGCGGTCAAGTCGTCGTGCCGACCGAGGACCACGTCCGCGGTCACCTGGGCGGCGGACTCGTCAGGCTCCATCGCCAGCACCCTGAAGCCCACCGCGAGAGCTGCTGCTGGTGCTGCGGTCATCCTCGACAGTTGACCCCCGCCGACCATGCCGACGCGCGGGGACGGTGTGCCTATGGTCACACCGGGACCCTACCGATCTGACCGCTCTCGGCCCACGTCGCCGGGCCCGTCCGGGATACCATCGCCCCATGTCGCAGGGGGGCAACGCCCAGGTTGCGCGCCCGTCGATCGTCGATCGTGTGCGCGGGTCCGTCAGCATGCTCTTCCGGGAGATTGCGAAGTTCGGCATCGTCGGCTCATTCGCCTTCGTCATCGACGTCGGACTCTTCAACTTCCTGCTCTACGTCGGACCGCTGCAGGACAAGCCGCTCACCGCCAAGGCAGTCAGCGTCATCGCCGCGACGACGTTCGCCTACTTCGGCAACAGGTTCTGGACCTTCCGGCACCGCGGTCGCACCCATATGGGCCGCGAGTACATCCTGTTTTTCGGACTCAATGGCGTCGCCATGCTCATCGCGCTGTCGTGCCTGTGGCTCAGCCACTACGCGCTGGGTCTCGACAGCCCACTCGCAGACAACATCAGCGCCAACGTAATCGGCCTCGGCCTCGGTACGCTCTTCAGATTCTGGTCCTACCGCAGGTGGGTCTTCCCCGAGATTCTGGCCGACGATCTGGCCGACCGCGAACTCGTCGAGCGCGACGCCGCGACACCCATCTAGGCTTCAGGCGCGCCGTAACTCGAAGACGCGGATGACACCGAGGCCCCGCACGCGGCGCGGAGCCAACTGACGCAACAACATTCCGGGGTCCTCCGCCAACGAGGCCGCCGTAGCCGCATCGACCAGCGTCGTACCCGGCCTCGCGAGTGCAGTGAGTCGGCTGGCGAGGTTGACCGTCGAGCCAAACACGTCGCCCATGCGCCGCAGCATCGGCCCGCTCGCCAAGCCGATACGCATCTCCGGCACATCCGGATCCAGTGCGTGCGCGTCATGCAGCCCGAGCGCGGCCCGCGCAGCGACGCACGCCTCGTCAGCGGCGAAGAGAACCTCGTCTCCGACCGTCTTCACCAGGCCCGCCCCCGTCCCGGCTACGACATCGGCGCTCACGGACTCGAAGCGCTCGACGAGCGCCGCTAGGTCGGCGTCCTCGAGCTGACGGCTCAGCCGGGTGAAGCCGACCAGATCGGCGAACCCCACGGTCCCTGTCGCGCTGGGCTCACCGATCACCTCGGTGCGCGCCAGCCGACGTTTCAGGACTGCCGCTAGCTGACGGCGCCAGGCGTAGTCGAGGAGGTGCTCCATCGGTTCCACGAGGTCCGCCGTGCGCGTGACGATTCTCTCGAGGACCTCGGGATCCTCGCTCAGGTCACGGCCCCCGAGGCTCTCCTGCTCGATGAGCAGCCTGCCCACGGCCTCCGCCTGCCAGTCGGCAAGCCGCGCGGTTGACTGGCCGAGGCTGCGCGCCAGGACGATGGCGGTATCCGTGTCGAGCAGCCCCTTGTCGATCAGGCCCTGCACCGTGCGCAGGGCTTCGAGGTCGGACTCCGTGAAGGCCGCCGCACCACCGGTGTCCGGGAAGCCCAGCGCTCGCCATAGGGCGCGTGCCAAATCATCTGGCACGCCGGAGAGTCGAAGGAGATCCTCGCGGGTGTACGACGGGGTCGACCCGAGGACGACTGCCTCGAGCGCCTCGGTCGGATCAGGTGCCATCGTCGGGCGGCACCGGATCGCCGCCCTGCTCGACGCTGCGCTGGCGCCTGCGGTCATCGTCCTGTTCATGCAGGCGGTACACGTCGCGCTGGATGACCTCGACATTGGGAACGTCATCGATGACGAGGTTCTCGTCGCTCGCCGAGGTGACCTCAAGGCGGCCGTAGTTGAGAATGCGTCCGAGGATGCCCACCTCGAATGACACGTTGTTCACCTTCGCCAGGGGCATGTCACGCCCCTTCTTCGAGATGACACCCGCTCTGGTGATGATGCGCCTGTTCGTGAAGACGTATTGAGTCGTCACCCAGTACAGGAACGGCCGCACCACCCACATCACGAGGATGATGAGTCCAACGACAATGATCGCGCCGCGACCGATTGTCTCGACCAATCCGCCGGCACTCCAGGACCAGGAGCCGAGCGAGGCGTAGAGCCAGACGCCAGCGAAGACGGTGATGAGCAGCCAGAGCACCGGGAAGATGAGCGCACGCCAATGCGGCTTCATCTCGAACTCGATGACCTCGCCGGAGCCGAGGAGCTTGGTGGGGTATCCCATGGGGTCATCGTGGCATACGGCGGAGCGTCACATCTCCGGCAGACACCTCGTGCTCCACTCCGGCTCCATCTCGGATGACGAGCTCGCCGGAGGGCCCCAGGCGGACCGCCTGTCCCTCGATGACGCGACCGGCGAGATCGGCTGACACCGTGGCTCCGAGGGTGGCGGACAAACGCGCGTACTCCTCGGCTACATCCTCACCGCCGTTCCAGCGTCGATAGGACTCCGACACGGTCGCGAGAACGGTGACGAGCAACTCGGTGCGGTCGACAGCCATGCCCAGGAGTCGAATCGACGTACCTCCCGGAGGCATCTCGTGCGCGCCCTGGTCCACGTTGATGCCCACGCCCACGATGACCGCCCCTCCGTCGAGGCGCTCAGCGAGAATCCCAGCGATCTTGCCGCCCTCGACGAGCACATCGTTCGGCCACTTCACGTGAGCCTCGACATGCACGTGATCCCGCAGCGCGCGCGCAACCCCTACGCCAATGACAAGGGGCAACCAACCGAGTTGATCAGCCGGTCGCGACGGGCGTAGGAGCAGGCTCCACCACAGGCCAGCGCGAGCCGGGGACTCCCACGTGCGCCCACGTCGACCGCGGCCCGCCGTCTGCTCCTCAGCGACGACGGCCACGCCCTCGCCTGCGCCCGACGCCGCGCGACGCTCGACATCGGCCATGGTCGAGGGCGTGGACTCCACCACATCGGGCAGCGGCCATGGGGCCCACTCCGTCGCCTCCAGGCCAATCAGGGATCCCAGTGGTCCTCGCTCGGGGCTGCCAGCGACCATGCTCACCCGGCTAAGGTACGCGCGTGACTACCTCTTCGACGTCGGGCGTGCCGCATACGAGTGCCGAGAAGGCGGAGGAACTCGTCCGACGGCGCACCGAGGCAGCCGGTCGACGGCAGGCCGCCGTCGACAAGCAGCACGCCAAGGGCAAGCTGACCGCCATGGAGCGCATCGAGGCGCTCCTCGACGAGGGGTCCTTCCAGCAGATCGACGGCCTCGCGCGACACCGCTCGCACAACTTCGGGCTCGAGGGCGAGCGTCCCTACGGCGATGGCGTCGTCACGGGCTACGGCACCATCGATGGCCGGCCGGTCTGCGTGTTTGCTCAGGACTTCACCGTCTTCGGCGGGTCTCTCGGCGAAGTTTTCGGCGAGAAGATCGTCAAGGTGATGGACCTTGCCCTCAAGACGGGCTGCCCGATCATCGGCATCAACGACTCCGGGGGCGCCCGCATCCAGGAAGGTGTCGTCTCACTCGGCCTGTACGGCGAGATCTTCTACCGCAACGTGCAGGCGAGCGGCGTTATCCCGCAGATCTCCCTGATCATGGGTCCCTGCGCGGGCGGAGCCGTCTACTCACCGGCGATCACCGACTTCATCGTCATGGTCGACAAGACCTCGCACATGTTCATCACCGGACCGGACGTCATCAAGACGGTCACGGGCGAAGACGTCGCCTTCGAGGACCTCGGCGGGGCCCTGGCCCACAACACCAAGTCCGGAGTCGCCCACTACAAGGCCGACGACGAGGCTGATGCGTTCGACTACGTCCGCGCACTGCTCTCCTATCTCCCCAGCAATAACCTCGACGAGCCCCCGTTCTACGACGTCGACGGCGATCTCACAGCCGTCACGGACCATGATCGAGAACTCGACTCGCTCATCCCCGACTCACCCAACCAGCCCTATGACATGCACCGCGTGATCGAACACGTGCTCGACGACGACGAGTTCCTCGAGGTCCAGCCCCTCTTCGCGCCCAACATCATCTGCGGCTTTGGGCGCGTGGAGGGACGACCCGTCGGTGTTGTCGCCAATCAGCCGATGCAGTTCGCCGGCACCCTCGACATCGACGCGTCGGAGAAGGCCGCCCGCTTCGTACGCACGTGCGATGCGTTCAACGTCCCCGTGCTCACCTTCGTCGACGTCCCTGGATTCCTCCCCGGCACCGGACAGGAGTGGGACGGCATCATCCGCCGCGGCGCCAAGCTCATCTACGCGTATTCCGAGGCGACGGTGCCGCTGGTCACCGTCATCACGCGCAAGGCGTACGGCGGCGCCTACGATGTCATGGGCTCCAAGCACCTCGGGGCAGACATCAATCTGGCGTGGCCGACCGCGCAGATTGCCGTGATGGGGGCGCAGGGCGCGGTCAACATCTTGTATCGCAAGGAGCTGGCCGAGGCGGCCGACCCCGAGGCCGAGCGCGCTCGCCTTATCGAGGAGTACGAGGCCACGCTCGCCAACCCGTACATCGCCGCGGAACGCGGCTACGTGGACCGCGTCATCCTTCCCCACGAGACCCGGCCCATGGTCGTCCGCGCGCTCCGGGCCTTGCGCACCAAGCGAGCGAGCCGGCCGCCCAAGAAGCACGGGAACATCCCGCTGTGAGCGAGGAGCCCCTGCGCATCCGCGGTGCGGCGACCCCGGCGGAGGTCGCTGCGGTCGTCGCGGCGATCGCATCACTGCGGGCGGCCATCGACCCGCCTCGCACTCGATCGCGCAGCCTGTGGTCGCGGCCCTCGAGGCAGATTCGCCCGCCGCAGGCGCCGGGCCCCGGCGCCTGGCGCGCGTCCGCGCTGCCGCGCTGCGGCCCGCGGCACCACTCCGCCGTGAGCGTCCCGGTTGGTGACACTTAGCGCACCTGGCAAGTGTCAACAACCGGGACGCTCACACGGACAGACCCTGCTCAGTCGGTGTAGTAGCGCTTGTTCTTCCTGTACGCCGTGTAACCCTCGATCGCAGGCGCACGAAGCGCCACGACAACCTTGGCGGGCCGGCCGTAGGTCGTCACCGTCACTCTGCCGCTCTTCGCGAACGTGCGGACAGTGCACAGGTCGTAGTCACCACGCGGCGCGATCAGCTGTCGACCGAACGAGTAGTGCTTGCAGGTGACTTTCACCCGCACCGTCTGCCCTGCATTCGTCCGGATCGCCTCGTCCACGACGACCGTGGTGCCCTCGGGCGCGATCTGCTCGGGGAGATCGATCGGAGCCGTTGGCCGCTGAGGTACCGGAGTCGGAGTGGGGGTCGGGCTCGGAGTCGGTGTCGGGGTCGGTACCGGAGTCGGAGTCGGAGTCGGAGTGGGCGAGTCTGTCGGTGAGGGCGAGGCGCTCGAGGACGTGGGGGACGGGCTTGGCGTGGGTGCCGGCTCATCGGCGGCGAACCAGGTCTGGAAGATGGGGAAGCCGCTGAGCTTGGTGAAGGTGAACGTGAGGGTCGCGATCGCCTGCGTGGGCCGGAACCACCCGGCGGCGCCAGACGTGTCGGAGCCGTTTCCGGTCAGGGTGTCTACGCCGTTCCAAACCGGGGAATCATCGTGGGTCCCAGCGGGGCAACTGCTCGGCTTGGGTGATACCGCGCAGTAGTTGAACACGCCCTGGTACCACGTCGCGACCTCGACGGCGTTGCCACTCGCGTTCGTCGCACTGATCGTCACGCTGTCGGCGTCGATATCGCCAAGCGCGAACCCCCATGCGCCTGCCGGGGTCGGTTCGGCGAAGGTGTACGTCGTCGTCACTGACGCAGTGCCACCTGTCCCGACATTGAGATAGGGCTTGCCCTGCGACGACCCGAAGTACGCGCCGAAGGGCGTCGTCGGACCGAGCCAGGTCGACGCCCCCGAAGGGACGTCGAGCGATGCGCCGTCCGTCGTCCACGTCGCGGACGGTGAATCGAACCCATCGCTCGCGAGCGTCATCGTGCCACTGGTCCCCGTGCGCGTCCATCCGGCGTACACACCCGTGCCCGCGACGGCCTGCACCGACGAGACGGCGACCGCCGCGGTGAGTGCCGTGGCGAGAAGCGAGACGGGGAGGAGGACAGCAAGCTGGCGGCGCATCACACCACCCTAGAGAGGCATGCCCCCTTGGCGGGGCCACGTCCACCCAACGCGGGACAGTTCATGGCGATCTCCAGCCCACCACCACGGGCCAGTGATGTCCGAGGGCGCCAGCGAGCCGGCGCACCGCCGGCAGTGAGACGCCGATGACATTTCCGGGGTCGCCGCGTACTCCGGCGACGTAGGGCGCACCCAGGTCATCGAGTGTGAAGCCGCCCGCGACCTGCAGCGGCTCCCCGGTCGAGATGTACGACGCGATCTCGTCATCAGGCGCATCCACCATGTCGACGACGGTCGACACCGACTCACCCTCCGCAGCACCGGTGGACGCGTCGATGAGCCAGTGACCGGTGTGCAAGGTTCCGGATCTGCCGCGCATGAGCTGCCAACGGCGCAGCGCTTCCTCCGCCGTGGGCGGCTTGCCCAAGCGCACGCCGTCCACCTCGAAGATCGAGTCGCAGCCGAGGACCAGCGCCCCCGGAGGAATCTCGCCGCCCCCCACAGCCGACTCGGCCTTGGCCCTGGCCAGGGCTAAGGCCACCTCAGGCACCGGGCGATCCCGCATGGCCTCTTCGATGGACTCCTCGTCCACGCCGCTGACCACGATTCGAGGAGTGAGGCCGGCCTGCTCGAGGAGTCGGCGACGCGAGGGGGAGGCTGAGGCCAGCACGAAGGGACGCGGCCCGTCTTCCCGCGGAGCGGACATGCGCCCACCATGCCAGAGCCGGCATCCCTAGACTGCGGCGCGTGCAGAAGGTCCTCATCGCCAATCGAGGCGAGATCGCCGTCCGGGTCGCCCGAGCATGCCGTGATGCCGGCATTGCCTCCGTGGCGGTGTATGCCGACCCCGACCGCGACGCGCTCCATGTCGAGATGGCAGACGAGGCCTACGCCCTTGGTGGCGTCACCGCCGCCGAAACGTACCTCGACATCCCCACGATCATCGACGTCGCCCGTCGCTCGGGAGCCGATGCTGTCCATCCGGGCTACGGCTTCCTGTCCGAGAATGCCGACTTCGCCCAGGCCGTGATCGACGCGGGACTCACGTGGATCGGTCCCCCTCCCGAGGCGATTCGCTCGCTCGGCGACAAGGTGTCGGCACGCCACATCGCCGCCCGGGCCGGTGCACCCCAGGTGCCGGGCACGCCCGATCCCGTCGCCAATGCCGACGAGGTCGTCGCCTTCGCCAAGGCGCATGGCCTGCCCATTGCCATCAAGGCGGCCTTTGGTGGCGGCGGGCGCGGACTCAAGGTCGCGCGCACGCTTGAGGAGATCCCGGAGCTCTACGAGTCCGCGGTACGCGAGGCGGTCGCCGCATTCGGTCGCGGAGAGTGCTTCGTGGAGCGATACCTGGATCGCCCGCGGCACGTGGAGACCCAGGTCCTCGCCGACAAGCACGGCAACGTCGTCGTGGTCTCCACGCGTGACTGCTCGCTGCAGCGCCGTCATCAGAAGTTGGTCGAAGAGGCACCCGCCCCCTACCTCACCGATGACCAGATCAGCGAGCTCTACGCGGCATCCAAGGCGATCATGCGCGAGGCGGGCTACGACAACGCCGGCACATGCGAGTTCCTCGTCGGCGAGGACGGCACGATCTCCTTCCTCGAGGTCAACACGCGGCTTCAGGTGGAGCACCCGGTGAGCGAAGAGGTCGCCGGGATCGACCTCGTGCGCGAGCAGTTCCGCATCGCCGAGGGCGGCGTCATCGACTACGACGACCCCGTACTGCGCGGCCACAGCATCGAGTTCCGCATCAACGGCGAGGATCCCGGTCGTGGATTCCTTCCCGCCCCCGGCGTGCTCACCGAGTGGGTGGCGCCATCGGGCCCGGGTGTCCGCGTCGACGCCGGCTTCCGACAGGGCGATGTCATCGGCGGCAACTTCGATTCGCTGCTCGCCAAGCTCATCGTCACGGGCCGGGACCGCACCGAGGCCCTGGAGCGCTCGCGCCGGGCACTCGCGGAGTTCCGCGCCGAGGGCATCGCCACCGCGATTCCCTTCCACCGCGCCGTCGTCGACGATCCGGCCTTCGCTCCGTCGGATGACTCGGCGTTCACGGTGCACACCCGCTGGATCGAGACCGAGTTCGATAATCAGATTCCGCCGTACGCCGGGACCGTCGACTCCCCCGATGCCGCGGTCGAGCGCGAGACCGTCACAGTCGAGGTCGACGGCAAGCGGCTTGCGGTCACGCTCCCTGCGGGACTGGGCGCCGCTCCTCGCGCAGCCAGCAACGGCACCGCCAAGCCGGGTCGCAAGCGTGAGCGGCAGGCAGTAGGCGGGGCGTCGGGCGATGCCGTGGCTGCTCCCATGCAGGGCACGGTCGTCAAGGTCGCTGTCGATGAGGGCCAGGCGGTGCAGGTCGGCGACCTCATCGTGGTCCTGGAGGCCATGAAGATGGAGCAGCCCCTCACCGCCCACAAGGCCGGCACCATCAGCGGGCTGAACGCCACGGTCGGCGCCACAGTTCCCACGGGCACTGTGCTGTGTGAAATCACCGACTGACATCCATGGCGTGCCCGCGATAACGTCGAGGCATGCGCCGCCATCACCAACGCCATCGACTCGTCGGAATTCTCGCCGTATCCCTCATCGGCCTCGTGTCGGTAATGGGCCTGAGTGGACCCGCCCACGCCCGCACGTCGATCGACTCGGTGGCCTCCGCGCTGCGCAATAACCCGGTTTACAACGACCCGGCAGCCGAAAACGCCCTCACGCCAGGTCAGGCAGCGGACCTCCGCTCGCAGATCACCGCCACGGGCTTGCCGATCTACGTCGCGATCCTGCCGGCGTCTGCTGCAGCTGAGACGGGCGGCCCGGATGAGCTCCTGCGCGACCTGCGCAATGCCGTGGGACGCAGTGGTGTCTACGCCGTCATCGCGGGCAACGCCTTCCGTGCCGGAAGCACCGAGGGCTCCGTCACGGACATCGCTGACCAGGCGTTCGCCGACCAATCGTCGAACGGTCCCTACGCCGTGCTCGAGGCCTTCGTCGCCGGGGTCGACGCCCAGTTCGGCGGCTCCGGCGGATCGAGCTCGGGATCGGGGTCGTCCTCGGGCGGGGGCGGCTTCACGACGCTCATCGTCCTCGCCGTGCTCGCTGCCTTGATCGTCGTCGGCATCATCTGGGTGAGGCGCCGGTCGAGGGCCGTGCAAGCCCAGCGAGTCGCCGCGATGCGAGGAGTGCTCGACGAGGACGTCACCGAGCTGGGTGAGCGCCTGGGTGCCTTCGATCTCACCGATTCACGCCTGGACGACGCCGGGCGCGCAGAACTCCAAAAGGCCCTGGACTCCTACGCGCGAGCCAGCGAGTCGGCAGGACGAGCGACCTCTGATGCCGACGTCACTCGAGCGACGAACGAACTCGAGGAGGGCCGCTACGCACTCGCCTGCGTCGAGGCACGCATGGATGGCCGCGCACTGCCCGCTCACCGTCCCCCGTGCTTCGTCGATCCCCGACACGGCCCGAGCGTCGACGACGTCCCCTGGGCTCCCGATGGCGGTGCCGAACGCCCCGTCCCCGTGTGCGCCGCGTGCGAGGCGAGTCTCGCCTCAGGCTCCCTGCCGGCTGCCCGCGAGGTCGACACCGCATCCGGGCGGGTGCCCTACTGGCGAGCCGGGGCCGCGTACGCGCCGTACGCCCGCGGCTACTACTCCAACTGGGGCGACATCCTCCCTGCGCTCTTCATCGGCACGATGCTCGCAACCGCCTTCAGCACGCCCGCGGCAGCGGCGCCCACCGCCTTCGGACCCGGTGGCGGATCGGGCAACGACTCCGGCGGCGGCTTCGGCGGCGGTGACTTCGGTGGAGGTTTCGGAGGGGGCGGCGACTTCGGCGGGGGCGGAGACTTCGGCGGGGGCGACTTCTAGTCCGCGTTCACCGAGGCGCGGCTATTCCTCGCCGGATCGGCGCAGGCGCCGCGCGGCCTCGGCAATCGAGCCGCTCAGGCTCGGATACACGGTGAATGTCGATGCCAGTTGATCGACCGTGAGTCGAGCATCAACGGCCACGGTGATGGGATGAATCAATTCACTGGCCCGTGGCCCCACGACGACACCCCCGATGACGATCCGTGAACTCGGCCGGCAGAAGAGCTTCACGAAGCCATGGCGAATGTCCTGCATCTTGGCGCGTGCATTCGTCCCCAGCGGCAGGAGCACGGACTCCGCGCTCACCGTTCCCTCGTCAACCTCGCGCTGCGTCACGCCGACCGTGGCAATCTCCGGGGTGGTGAAGACCGTGCTCGACACATGGGTGCGGTCCAGCGGAGCGACCGCGTCACCAAGTGAATGCCACATGGCGATGCGTCCCTGCATGGCCGCGACCGACGCGAGCATGAGCACACCCGTGCAATCACCGGCCGCATAGACGCCGCGTGCCGTCGTACGCGAGACACGGTCAACGACGATGAAACCGCGCTCGTCGACCTCCACGCCGGCTTCGGCGAGCCCGAGATCCTCCGTATTCGGGACCGAGCCAAGAGCGAGCAGGACGTGACTGCCCTCGACCTCGGAGCCGTCACCCAGCGTGACGATGACGCCGGACTCGGTACGCCTCACCCCAGCGGCGCGCGATCGCTCGAGGACCGTCATTCCGCGACTGGTGAAGGCATCCTCGATCACCGCTGCGGCGTCAGGATCCTCTCCTGGGAGCACACGATCGCGACTCGACACGAGAACGACATCAGCTCCGAGTGCGTGGTAGGCCGATGCAAATTCCGCGCCGGTCACGCCCGAGCCCACGACGATGAGCCGTTCCGGCACGCAAGCGAGGTCGTAGACCTGATCCCAGGTGAGGATGCGCTCACCATCAGGCTGCGCGTCGGCGAGGATTCTCGGGCGGGCTCCGGTAGCAAGCAGCACCACGTCGGCGTCGAAGCCCACCTCGCCTTCATCCGTGCTTGCGACCACCCGGGTCGACGATGCGAGGCGTCCGCGTCCGCGCACATAGTTCACGCCGTCGCGCTCGAGCCGAGAGGCGATATCGCGACTCTGTGCCGCCGCGAGTTCCTTGACACGATGATTGATCGCGGGCATGTCCACGCTCAGGGTTCCTACGCGAGGCGCCTCGCCATGGACCCGTATGCCGAGCGAACCGGCCTCGGCGGTGACGGCCAGAAGATCGGCCGTCGCGATGAGGGTCTTGCTGGGCACGCAGTCGGTGAGGACGGCCGAGCCACCCGGCCCATCGCGATCGATCACGGTCACCCGAGCACCGAGCTGGGCGGCCACGAGCGCCGCCTCGTAGCCTCCGGGGCCTGCGCCCACGACCACCACATGCGCCACGACGACATTGTGTCGGACGCACCACGGTCGCTCCGGCGCCCCTCTACCCTGGTGGCGTGGCGCTCTACGCGGCGTACGGGTCCAATCTCGACCCCCAGCGCATGTCGGAGCGGGCTCCCTATTCGCCCGTCGCCGGCACCGGGTGGCTCGAGGGCTGGCGCCTGACCTTCGGCGGCGAGGACCGCGGCTGGGACGGTGCGCTCTCCATGGTCGTCGAGGACCCGGGCAACTCGGTTTTCGTCGTCCTCTACGACATGCATTCACTTGATGAGGCCTCACTCGACGCATGGGAGGGCCTCGCCCTCGGACTGTGGAGCAAGATTCGCGTCCGCGTCCAGACACTGGACGGCAGCGTCCTTGCCTGGCTGTACGTCCTCGACGCATACGAGGGCGGGCTTCCCTCTGCCGACTACCTCGCGCTCATCGCCGACGCCGCAGCAGCCGGGGGCGCACCCGACGACTACGTCGCACGACTGCGCAGTCACCCCTGCGCATAATCGATCGCTGCTAGCGTCCCGCCTGTGACCGACATGCATGCAGACCCCGTTGCCCTTGCTCACGAGGCGGCGGCCGCCCTCTCGGACGCGACCGGCGTGCCCCGGCATGAGGTAGCCATCGTGCTGGGCAGTGGCTGGGGCCCTGCGGCAGACGCCCTGGGCACGACCATCGCCGAGATCGACGCAGACACGCTGCCGGGCTTTCGGCCCCCTGTCGCCGATGGCCATCACGGCCGGATCCGCAGCATCGATGCTGACGGCACCCCCGTCCTTGTTTTCCTCGGGCGCACCCATCTCTACGAGGGTCACGGTGTCGACGCGGTCGTCCATGCGGTGCGCACCGCTGCTGCCGCCGGCTGCAAGGTCGTGATCCTCACCAACGGCTGCGGCGGACTCGATCCAAACTGGTCACCGGGCACGCCCGTGCTCATCCGAGACCACCTCAACCTCTTCGGCGTGACGCCGCTGCGCGGCGCGACATTCATCGACATGACCGATCTGTATTCCCCCCGCCTTCGCGAGATCGCACGCGAGATCGATCCGACTCTCGACGAGGGCGTGTACGCCCAGTTCCTTGGGCCCCAGTACGAGACCCCGGCCGAGATCAGCATGGTGCGTGCACTCGGCGGCAGCCTGGTCGGCATGTCCACCGTTCAAGAGGCCATCGCCGCACGCGAGGCAGGTATGGAGGTCCTCGGGCTCTCGCTCGTGACCAACCTCGCGGCCGGCATGACAGGTGAGCCGCTCAGCCACGAGGAAGTCCTTGCCGCGGGCAAGGCGTCTGCCTCGCGCATGGGTTCGCTGCTGGCCCAGGTGATCCGGCAGCTGTGATGCGGCCAGGCCACGTGGAGGAATGGCTCGCCGACGATCCCGACCCGAAGACCCGGGCGGAACTCGTCGCACTGATCGAGGCGGCCGACTCCGGCGATGTGGTCGCGCAGGCCGAGATCGACGATGCGTTCCGCGGGCCGCTGACCTTCGGCACGGCGGGGCTCCGCGGGCGCATGGGCCCCGGACCCAACCGCATGAACCGCGCAACGGTGGCTCGCGCGGCCGCGGGTATCGCGGCGTACCTGCTCGAGCGGCACGAGCATCCCGCGGTGGTCATCGGCTTCGACGCACGCCACCGATCCGCTGACTTCGCCCGGGACTGCGCCGAGATCCTCGCCGGGGCCGGAGTGAGTCCACTTGTCCTGCCCCGCCCGCTGCCGACACCCGTCCTGGCCTATGCCGTCCGAGCCCTCGGCGTCGCCGCCGGTCTCATGGTGACCGCCAGTCATAACCCAGCTCACGACAACGGGCTGAAGGTCTATCTCGGCGATGGCCGGCAGATCGTGCCACCCGCGGACGAGGAGATCGCTGCGTGCATAGCCGCCGCCGGCCCGGTGCGCGACCTACCTCGATCGGATGGGCACGCCACTCTCGGTGACGACCTCGTCGATCAATACGTCGACCAGGCCGCACGAGTGCCTCAGCGCGACACTCCGCGTGATGTCGTGAGCCTGCATACCGCGATGCACGGAGTGGGCACGGCAGTGCTGCACGACGCGGCTGTGCGAGCAGGGTTCCGGGCACCCTTCACCGTGGCCGCCCAGGAGCGACCAGACCCCGACTTCCCCACGGTGGCCTTCCCCAATCCCGAGGAGCCAGGCGCCCTCGACCTGGCGATCGCCGAGGGCCGGCGGCTGAATGTGGACGTCATCATCGCGACGGATCCGGACGCCGATCGGTGTGCCCTCGTGGTCGGCGTGCCTCACGGTCGACCGTCGCACGCGGACAGCCGCACGCCCGGGGAGTGGGTGATGCTGAGCGGTGACGAAGTCGGGTCCCTCCTCGCTTGGTGGCTCCTGCGCCGCGGGGGCTTCGAGGGCACCATGGCCAACTCACTGGTGTCCTCGACGATGCTCGAGGCGATCGCCCGGGAGGCGGGCATCCCCTGCACCTCGACCCTCACCGGCTTCAAGTGGATCTCCCGCGTTCCCGACCTTGGCTACGGCTACGAGGAGGCACTCGGCTATTGCGTCGACCCACGCCACGTCGCCGACAAGGACGGGATCACGGCCGCCTTGCTCGCGTTGGAGTTGATCGCCGCACTCAACGCCGAGGGCCGCACCGTCTTCGACGTCCTCGACGAGCTCGCACTCCGCCACGGTGTCCACGCCACCCGACAGATGTCGATCCGCCTGCCCACCGTCGAGGCGATCACCCATGCCGTCGCTGCCCTGCGATCCGACCCTCCCGAGCGCCTCGGCGATCTGCCCGTGGAGGAGGTCGTCGACCTCGCCATCGGATTCGAGGACCTGCCACCGACCGACGGCATCTTGCTCCGACTGCCCGGCGCGCGCGTGATCGTCCGTCCGAGCGGCACCGAGCCCAAGGTCAAGTGCTACCTCCAGGTGATTCGGGCCGTCGATGGAGCCGGCCTCGCGATCGCGCGCGAACTCGCGGAGGCGACCCTCGACCGACTCCAGTCGTCCGTCTCCGGACACCTGGGCCTCGCATGATTGCCGCGACGCGACGGGGGGAGCACCTGCTCGTCCTGCGCGAGCGCACGGACGCAGATGCATGTCCCGACGGCTCGTCAGAGTGGGATGACTGGGGGCCCGGCGACCTGGTTCCGGGTGAGCACCATCGTGCTGTCGTGCTGCTCGACGAGGTCATTATCGGCACGATGTCGTGGCACGGCGTCTTCTACGGACCGACGATGGGATCTCGAGCCTGGTCCATGGGGATCGCGCTCGCGCCCGCGTGGCGCGGTCAGGGCTGGGGTTCATTGGCCCAGGCTCTCCTCGCTGAGCACCTGCTGGCGAACGCCGCGCGAGTGGAGGCATGCACGGACGTCGCCAACGTCGCGGAGCAGCGAAGCCTTGAGAAGGCGGGCTTCATGCGCGAAGGGGTGCTGCACCAGGCGCAGGAGCGGGCGGATGGCCAGCACGATCTGGTGATGTACGCGCGGACCCGGCATCCCTGACCCCCGGCTAGGCTGCGGCGGTGACCTCGCTCCTCGCTACCGCCGACATCACGTCGAGCAACGCCTCGCTCCGCCGCTACCTCCACGGCTTGCCCGGGGTGGACCAGGTCGGAGCCGAAGGCCGAGCCGGCATGCTGGCCACACGCTCGATCAAGGCGGCCAGCAAGGAGCGCGCCATCGACCTGGCGATCTCCATGGTCGATCTCACGACCCTCGAGGGTATGGATACCCCAGGCAAGGTACGGGCGCTGTGCGCCAAGGCTCTCAGGCCCGACCCCCTTGATCCGACCACGCCTCACGTTGCCGCCGTCTGCGTCTACGGGGACATGGCCGCGATCGCACGCGACGCCGTCGGCGATGCTTTGCATGTGGCCGCGGTTGCGACTGCCTTTCCCTCCGGCCGCGCCAGCCTTGCCGTCAAGCTCGCCGACACGGCGGACGCCGTCGCCAACGGCGCGGACGAGATCGACATGGTGATCGACCGAGGCGCATTTCTGGCCGGGCGCTACCTCGACGTCTATGACGAGATCGTGGCAGTCAAGGCCGCCTGCGGTGCTGCTCACCTCAAGGTCATCTTCGAGACCGGAGAGCTCCGCACCTTCGACAACGTGCGACGCGCGTCATTCCTCGCCATGCTCGCAGGGGCCGACTTCATCAAGACCTCGACTGGCAAGGTCAGTCCCGCTGCCACCCTCCCTGTCACCCTCATCCTCCTTGAGGCGGTGCGCGACTGGCACCGTCAGACCGGGAATCGCATCGGAGTCAAGCCCGCCGGTGGGATCCGCACCGCCAAGGACGCCATCCGCTACCTCGTCATGGTCAACGAGGTGTGCGGAGAGGCTTGGCTGACGCCCGACCTCTTCCGGTTCGGCGCCTCCACCCTGCTCAACGACCTGCTGCTGCAACGGCAGCGGATGCGGACCGGCCACTACTCCGGCCCTGACTACGTCACGATCGACTAGGAGCTGCCATGGCCTTCGACTACGCTCCCGCGCCCGAGTCACGCTCCGTCGTCGATATCGCACCTCACTACGGCCTCTTCATTGACGGCGAGTTCGTCGAGACCATCGACGGGACGACCTTCAAGACCGTCAATCCCGCGACCGAGGAGGTCCTCACCGAGGTCACCGAGGCCGGGGCCGCCGACGTCGAGCGCGCCGTTAAGGCAGCACGCACGGCGTACAAGCAGACCTGGTCCAAGTTGCCGGGTCGGGAACGAGCGAAGTACCTCTACCGGATCGCGCGCATCATCCAGGAGCGCTCGCGCGAGCTCGCCGTCCTGGAGACCCTCGACAACGGCAAGCCGATCCGAGAGTCGCGCGATGTCGACATCCCGCTCGTCGCCGCGCACTTCTTCTATCACGCTGGATGGGCAGACAAGATCTCCTACGCCGGCTACGGCACCACGCCCTATGGAGTGGCCGGGCAGATCATCCCGTGGAACTTCCCGCTCCTCATGCTCGCGTGGAAGGTCGCGCCCGCGCTGGCGTGCGGCAACACGGTGGTCCTCAAGCCTGCGGAGACAACTCCCCTCACCGCCCTGGCCTTCGCGGACATCTGCCGTCAGGCCGATCTGCCTCCCGGCGTTGTCAACATCATCACCGGCGCGGGCCAGACGGGTCGACTGCTGGTCGAGTCCCCCGGGATCGACAAGGTCGCCTTCACGGGATCCACCGAGGTGGGGCGGCAAATCCAGCGAGCCGTCGCCGGCACGCGCAAGGGACTCACGCTCGAACTCGGCGGCAAGGCGGCCAACATCGTCTTCGACGATGCTCCCCTCGACGAGGCGGTTGAGGGCATCGTCAATGGAATCTTCTTCAACCAGGGGCACGTCTGCTGCGCGGGATCCCGCCTGCTCGTGCAGGAATCCGTCCAGGACGAGGTGCTCGACGCCCTGAAGCGACGACTGTCGAATCTTCGCCTTGGTGACCCCATGGACAAGAACACCGACATCGGCGCGATCAACTCCCCCGAGCAGCGTGCGCGCATCGAAGAGTTGGTGAAGGCAGGTGAGGACGAGGGCGCGGATCGATGGTCGTCCCCGTGCTCGCTCCCCGACCGCGGATGGTGGTTCCCGCCCACTGTCTTCACCGGCGTTACGCAGGCGCATCGCATCGCCCGTGAGGAGATCTTCGGACCCGTGCTCTCCGTGCTCACCTTCCGCACCCCCGACGAGGCACTGGAGAAGGCCAACAACACTCCGTTCGGACTCTCAGCCGGGATCTGGACCGAGAAGGGCTCGCGCATCCTCTGGATGGCCTCTCGACTACGCGCGGGAGTGATCTGGGCGAACACCTTCAACCGGTTCGACCCCACGTCCCCGTTTGGCGGATACAAGGAGTCGGGCTTCGGCCGCGAGGGCGGCCGTCAGGGCCTTGCCGCCTACCTGAAGCAGGAGGTTGTGTGATGGAAGGCCGTCTGGACGTTCGCAAGACCTACAAGCTCTTCATCGGTGGCGCCTTCCCTCGCAGCGAGAGCGGCAGGACGTATCCCGTCGCGGACGCAAAGGGACGGTTCATGGCCAATGCCTCGCTCGCCTCTCGCAAGGACGCACGCGATGCCGTCCTGGCGGCGCGCTCTGCCCAGCGCACCTGGTGGGCAGCGACGGCGTACAACCGTGGTCAGGTCCTCTACCGCATTGCCGAGATGCTCGAGGGACGCCGTGCCCAGTTCGAGGACGAGATCGAGCGCTCCGAGGGCGTCTCAGCGCGGCGTGCGGCGAGCCAGGTCGACGCGAGCATCGATCGATGGGTCTGGTACGCCGGTTGGTCGGACAAGATTGCGCAGGTGCTCGGTTCGACAAATCCGGTCGCTGGACCCTACTTCAATTTCTCCGTGCCGGAGCCGACCGGCGTTGTCGGGACGATCGCACCCCAGCGACCATCCCTGCTCGGGCTCGTCAGCGTCATCGCGCCGACCATCGTGAGTGGCAACTCATGCGTGGTGATCGCCTCAGCTGAGTGCCCGCTTCCCGCCATCACGCTCGCCGAAGTGCTCGCCACGTCCGATCTCCCTGGCGGAGTGGTCAACATCCTCACGGGCGCACCCGCCGAGATCGGCCCGTGGCTCGCATCTCACGCCGACGTCAACGCACTCGATCTCACCGGCGTGGTCGATGACTCCGTGGCCACGGAGATGGCCGTGGCGGCCGCCGACACCATCAAGCGGGTGCTGCCGCCGCCCGCGTCCGCACCCGACTGGAACGACGACCCCGGCCTCGGGCGCATCAGCGCATTCATCGAGACGACTACGGTCTGGCACCCGCAGGGTGTCTGACTCCTTCGAGGATTCCGTCACCGTCTTCGACCCCAGCGAAGCAGCGGCGTTGATCGCGGGAGGTGCGATCCTCCAGCGGCACGCTCACCAGATGAGACTGAATCTTCCTGCTGCCGACATCAGCATGCGCAGCACCAGCGACTTCCGGCCCTTCGCTCCGGGCGGCGTGCCACCTGTCCCGTGGAAGGCCGTGCTACCCGCCTTCCTCAAGGCCTATCCGCCGGATCACCCTGACCATTTACCCGGCGGTGAGTCGCTCATCGATGACTACCTCGTGCCCTACACGGCCGGGGCACGACTCGGGAAGCCCCTCAGCCATGCCAGCGCGATCGCGGTGCGTGACGACTACGCCTATGCCGGCATCCTCGTCGTCGACCGACCGGGCGAGGGAGCATGGGTCTGTGACATCTGGCGTGATCCCGCACCCGAGTACGCCGGGTCAGGTGAGGCACTGCTGCTCTGGTCTGCGAGCCAGCTGACCGATTACGGCGCTCTCGGACTCGTCGTCACGGTCGCCAACGACCGAGCTCGGCGGGCCTACGAGCGCGCGGGATGCGTGATCACGAGCACGGCCTGGCGCTTCCGCGCGCCCTAGTCCTCTTCGCGCTTGCGTCGCAGGCGTAGGACGACCACGACTCCTACCGTGGCGACCGCCGCGACTCCGAGGACCAGTGCGACCCGGGGTGCCCAGCGCTTCGAGGACTCGATGGCGTCCGCGGCCTGCACCAGGACGTCGTCGGCCTTCTCCAGCACATCGTCGGCGACGTTGAGCACCGCCTCAGTCTGCTCCAGTGCGCCACGCAACCGGCCGAGGCCATCGCGCACCCCCTCGACATTCGCAGCTGATGTCTGCAGTTGCTCGACGATGCTCATGACTCGACCCTACGCCCCGGCAGCGGCGTACGCGGGCTTGATGACATCGTCGATGAGGGCAAGGCGCTGGTCAAAGGGAATGAAGGCGCTCTTCATCGCATTGACGGTGAGCCAGCGCATCTTCTCCACCCCCCATCCGAAGGCGTCGCTCACGGCCTGCATCTCCTGGGTCATCGACGTCCCCGACATGAGCCGGTTGTCCGTATTGATGGTGACGCGGAATCTCAGGTCGGCAAGCAGGCCGATCGGATGCTCGGCGATGCTGGCGGCAGCACCGGTCATCACGTTGGAGGTCGGGCAGAGTTCGAGCGGTATTCGGCGATCCCGCACGTAAGAGGCGAGGGGCCCCAGACGGTAGGTGCCGTCCGGCAGACGCTCGATGTCATCGACGATACGCACGCCGTGTCCCAGGCGGTCCGCACCGCACCACTGGATCGCCTCCCAGATGCTCGGCAGGCCGAAGGCCTCCCCCGCGTGGATGGTGAAGTGGGCGTTCTCGCGACGGAGGTACTCGAAGGCATCGAGGTGACGAGTGGGTGGGTAGCCCGCTTCGCGCCCGGCGATGTCGAAACCGACAACCCCCCGGCCGCGATAGTCGACGCTCAGCTCGGCGATCTCCCGGCTCTTGGCAGCCGTGCGCATGGCGGTGAGCAAGGTGCCAATGCGGATTCCGAACGCTCGCTCACCTTCGCGGAAGCCGTCGAGAACGGCATCGACGACCTGGGTGAGGGCAAGGCCCCGCTGGGTGTGGAGTTCGGGGGCGAATCGGATCTCGGCGTAGACGACCCCGTCCGCAGCCAGATCCTCCGCGCATTCGCGGGCCACGCGGGCCAGCGCCTCCGGAGTCTGCATCACCCCGACCGTGTGCTGGAAGGTCTCCAGGTACCTATCCAGGGAGCCGGAGTCCGCTGCGGAGCGGAACCAGCGACCCAGCGCCACGGGTTCGCTCTCAGGCAGGTCGGTGTATCCCGTTTCCTCGGCGAGTTCGGCAACGGTCGCCGCACGTAGTCCACCGTCGAGATGATCGTGAAGGAGGACCTTGGGGAGGGAACGGATCACGTCCTCGCTCATCCCGGCCATGTCTCGAACTTACCCGCCGACCCCCGGGGCCTGAACCTGACCCTGCGCGACGAGATTGCGCAGGACCCGTAGGGCCACTGACAGCGTGGCGAGGTCGCCGGTCTCGAGTGCGGCGATCTGATCGAGTGTCGCCTGGGCGCGCCCGAGGCCCTCCCGATGCTGGTCCTCCCAGTCCTCGATACGCCTCTCCGGTGCATCCTGCGGGCTCGTCACCGCGGCCACTCCTGCAGTGACGCCGGCGAGGGCGGCGTACAGGTCCGTGCGCAGCGCCTGCCTGGCCAGCGCGGTCCACCTATCACCGCGGGGCAAAGCGGTGATGCGCGACAGCAGTCGATCGATGTCGTACCGCTCGGACAGCGCAAAGTAGAGCGGCATAATGTCGGCCGGCGGCTGGCTGACGGACTCAGCGACCTGGACGATGTCGAGCAGACCGAAGACATCGAGCATGGCGCTTGCCTGCTCGGCCAGATCAGCCGGCGACCCCTGCGCCACGAGTGCCGCGGTCGCGGCATCGAGTCGAGCACGCTCGATCCCTACGAGAGCGCCCGGGACCCGCGGGGCGAGTTCTGCCACGGTGGGCGCAAACCGCGCAACCTCCGCGGAGACGTCGATCGTGCCTCCTCGAGTCTGGAGGAACCAGCGGATGGAACGATCGAGCAGCCTGCGCGACTCATGGTGCAGCGCATCCTGGACAGAGGTCGGCACACGGTTGTCCAAGGCGTTGACGGCGTTCCAGAAGGACGGCAGGTCGAAGATCGCAATGGCAGCCGTCGCGGCGCGAACGACCTCAGCCGGGGATGCCCCCGTCTCCTCGCACGCACGGAAAACCACCGAGATCCCACCGTCATTGATCAGCCCATTGACGACGACTGTGGTGATGATCTCGTCGAGCAGTGGGTGCGCGGCGATGCGGTCAGCGAACCTCTCGCGCAGGAGGGCTGGGAAGTAGTCGACCGCATACTGCGCGAACCAGGGGTCGGCCGACAGGCCAGCATCCTCGAGATCACTGGTCAGGGCGATCTTGGCGTAAGCAGCGAGCACGGCGAGCTCAGGCGAGGTGAGTCCCTGATGGGCGGCCGCCCGCGTGGTGATCTCCTCGTCATCGGGGAGAAACTCGATGGCGCGATTCAAGATCCCGCGGCTCTCGAGATCGGTGATCATGCGCGCGTGCACGGAGACCAGGGCCGGGGCACCCCATCGGGCATTGCCCAGCAGGACGTTCTGCTCGTAGTTGTCGGCGAGCACGAGATCGGCAACCTCGTCCGTCATGGCGGTGAGCAGTGCGTCGCGATCGGACTCATCGAGCGCGCCCTCGCGAACGGCGCCGTCGAGTAGGATCTTGATATTCACTTCATGATCGCTCGTATCGACACCGGCCGAGTTGTCAATCGCATCGGTATTGAGTTGGACCCCGTGGCGGCTCGCCTCAACGCGACCGAGCTGTGTCAGGCCGAGGTTGCCCCCCTCACCGATCACCCGGCACCTCAGGGCATTGCCGTTGACGCGGACGGGGTCGTTGGTCTTGTCCCCCGCGTCCGCGTTCGTCTCGGTCTGGGCCTTGACGTACGTCCCGATGCCACCGTTCCACAGCAGGTCCACGGGAGCGGTGAGGATGCGCTTGATGAGTTCGGCCGGCGTCAGGGCATCGATTCCCTCAGGGATGTCGAGCCTTGCGCGCACCTCGGGCGTGATCGGGATCGACTTGGCGGAACGGGAGTGGATCCCACCGCCCGGGGAGATGAGCGACGTGTCGTAGTCCGTCCACGATGATCGCGGGAGGGCGAAGAGACGCTCACGTTCAGCGAAGGACGTCGCCGGGTCGGGGTCAGGATCGAGGAAGATATGACGATGGTCGAACGCCGCCACTAGTCGAATGTGCGGGGAGAGCAGCATCCCGTTGCCGAAGACATCCCCGCTCATGTCTCCGACACCGGCGACCGTGAAGTCCTCGGCCTGGACGTCGAGCCCGAGATCGCGGAAGTGACGCTGGACCGAGATCCAGGCTCCTCGGGCGGTGATGCCCATCGCCTTGTGGTCGTAGCCGGCTGAACCGCCGGATGCGAAGGCATCGCCGAGCCAGAAGTCGTAGTCCTCGGCCACGGAATTGGCGAGGTCCGAGAACGTCGCGGTGCCCTTGTCCGCCGCGACCACCAGATAGGGGTCGTCCCCGTCGTGGCGCACGACGTCGGGCGGCGGGACCACGACACCGTCCACGAGGTTGTCGGTGACATCGAGCATGCCCCGGATGAACGTCGAGTACGCGGCGCGCCCCTCAGCCATCCAGCCATCCCTATCGACGGACGGATCGGGCAGCGCCTTCGGGAGGAATCCCCCCTTCGCCCCCACCGGGACGATGACCGCGTTCTTCACCTCCTGAGCCTTGACCAGGCCGAGGATCTCCGTGCGGAAGTCGGCACGGCGATCACTCCAGCGCAGGCCCCCGCGCGCGATGCGGCCGAATCTCAGATGGACCCCTTCCACGTGCGGGGAGTACACCCAGATCTCGAATCTCGGCCGGGGCAACGGCAACTCGGGGATGGACGGTGCATCCAGCTTGACCGAAAGTCGATCCAGGGGTTGGCCCGCGCGATCTCGGCGATAGGCGTTCGTGCGCATCGTGGCGGACACCAGCCCGAGAAGTGATCGCAGGATCCGATCCTCGTCGAGGCTCGCCACGGCCTCAAGCGCCTGCCGTGCCCTGGCCGCCAGCGTCTCCTGCCGATCACGGCGGCCATCCTCGCGTCGGGGGTCGAAGCGGGCCTCGAAGAGTTCGACGATCAACTGCGCGATCGCCCGATTGCCCAGCAGCGCACCCTCGGCGAATTCCTGCCCCAGGCTCGACCCTGTCTGCTGCAGGTAGCGCACGTACGCGCGCAGGATCACGATCTGTTCCCAGGTGAGGGATGTGCGCACGGCGAGCCCATTGAGTGCGTCCGCCTCGCACCGTCCGTGCCAGATGGCCAGGAACGCGGCCTCGAAGCGCTCCCGGAGGGACTCCAGCTCGGGGATGTCACCCTCGGGCAGTTGGAAGCCCAGATCGTAGACGTGCAGTCCCACCTGGCCGACCCGCGCAATGTCATAGGGATGCTCGTCCTCGACGATCACACCGAGCGATCCGAGGACGGGAAGGACCTCGGACAGCGAGATGGACTCGCCTCCGCGGATGATCTTGATGCGACGCAAGCGCGAATCATGACCCTCAGGCGCGTACAGACGCAGGCGCACCTCGTCGCCGTCCGCCGTCTCGGCAATGAGGATGTCCTTGACGGCTGCGTCAGCCGGCACCTCTTGCTTGTAGGCCTCAGGGAAGCCGGCGGCGTACGTCGCCAGGATCTCCGCCGCACGGTCCTCACCCACGCGCTCGATGAGCTCGGCACTGAAGTCGTCGTCCCAGCTCCTCACCGCATCGATGATCTGCTCCTGAACCGCGACCACATCCGCGTCGCGAACAGTGGCGCCGGGTGCAGCGCGGACGACGACATGCAGCCGTGCCAGGACGGACTCGGACACGCGCGCGGTGTAGTCAACGGAGGTTCCGCCGTACGCCTCCTGGAGGATGTCTTGGATCCGCAGGCGGACCGCCGTGTTGTAGCGGTCACGCGGGAGGTAGACGAAGCACGACATGAAGCGGCCGTAGGGATCCCTGCGCACGAAGAGCCGCGTCTGACGCCGCTCCGCCATCTGATGCACCGCAAGAGCCACCGCGGCTAGCTCATCGGAATCCACCTGGAAGAGCTCTTCGCGAGGGTAGGTCTCGAGGAACTGCATGACGTCCTTGCCCGTGTGTGATTGCGGCTCCACGTCGAGCTCGGCGAGCACATCCTCGGCCCTCGTCCGCAGGACGGGAATCTCACGCACCGACTGGGCGTATGTCGACGCCGCGTAGATGCCCAGGAATCGTCGCTCTCCCACGACATTGCCCTCGGCATCGAAGCGCTTCACGCCGATGTAGTCCAGGTACGACGGCCGGTGCACCGTCGACCGGCTGTTCGCGGTGGTCAGGACGAGCACACGCGGCTCGCGGGCACGCTCGGCCACCGGCGCGCTGAGATACGCGGTGCCCTTCGTGAGATCAGGGTCGGACCGCAGGATTCCCAGCCCCGTGCCAGGGATCGCTCGCAGGTGATCTCCATAGCCATCGCTGACGAGGTCGTACTCGCGGTAACCGAGGAAGGTGAAGTTGTCGTCCGCGATCCAGCGGAGCAGAGCGGCCGACTCATCGGACTCCCCGACGGGTATGCCGACCGGAGGATGCTCCTCGAGGTCGTCCGCCGTCTCGACCGCCTTGGCCCGCATGCGAGGCCAATCCTCCACCGCCTCGCGCACATCGCTGAGCACCCTGCGCAGGGCCGCCTCGATCTCGGGGGCCGGGACCGCGCCGCGGCTGATCTCCGCGTGAATCCAGGACTCGCGCGTCCCCGCACCATCTGAGGCAATCGACTGCAACGTGCCAGCGACGTCCCGCTGGACGCTGAGGACCGGATGGATCACGAGCCTCATCCCACGGCCAAGGCGAGTGAGCTCGGCGGCGACCGAGTCCACGATGAACGGCATGTCGTCGGTGACGATCTCCGCCACCGGCCCGCCACAGCTCCAACCGTCGGTGTCATCTGTCGGGGTGTGCACACGGACGCAGGAGGTGCCGGCCGGACGTTCTGTTCCCAGGTCGACATGGGACACCATGGCTCCCAGCAGGTCGCCGGGTGAACGCGTCTCGATGTCGTCATCGGGCACGTGCCGGTAGTACAGGGGAGTCAACGACTCCAGCAGCGGACTGCCCGCGGCCATCTCCTCGACATCGCGCAGGACAGAGCGTGCAGGGTCATCCCCGCGGGGCAGCGCCATGGCCGTCGCCTCCTCCAGCCTTAGCCCGTGTTGGCCAGCCTGCCAGATCCACCCCGCTCGAGGGCCACGCGACTCGTCCGGAGCGAGGTCTCCAGGACGTCCAGGCGGCGACGGCCGTCCATGATGTTGCCTCCCATGGCCTCGAGGTCCTCCCGGCCGGGGCCGAGGACCACGACCCGGGCTCCGTCCAGCCGGAGTTCCTCGACTTCTGCCTCGCACCGGCGTGTCACGCTCCCGCGCCAGCGCCGCTCGAGTCGGCTGAGGAGCGAGTCAGGCTCGTCGGTCTCGAAGGAGACCATCGGAGCGACGACGTAGATCTCATCGAGGCCGCGCCCGACCAGAACATCTGCGGACGTGGCCGACCAGGCACCCCCGTCGATGTAGGTGCGCTCGTCGATCGTCACGGGTTCGAACCATCCAGGGATCGCACACGAGGCCATCACTGCATCAGAGAGGGACGCGCGGGGCGCATCCTCGCGCCCGAATACCACGCGATGTCCGGCCTCGTAGTCCATCGCAACAACCCAGAGGGACTGATGCGGCGACCATTCACCGAAAGGGGTGATCGCATCGATGAGATGGCCCACCCTCTCCAACGACCCGTTGCCCACGGGCATGAAGGCCGAGAGCACCGCCGTGGGTGGCATCTTGAGGCCGTGCCGGAGCGAGGACGCCATGAGTCGCACGGACCCCGGCCCCCGCAGCCGCGGCATCGAGGGCCTGCGCCCACCGGTCGCGGTCTCGTAGTCCCATAGGTAGCCGGCAAGCGGACCGGTCGTGATCTGCGACCCTCGCTGATGATCGCGGAGCGCCTCGATGCTCACTCCGGCCCCGATCAGTGAGCCCAGGACCGATCCCGCCGAGGTGCCCACGATGACATCGAAGTCGCGAGGGTCGACCCCGCGTACCTCGTCGATCGCCTGCAGCGCACCCACGGCCCACGCCCCGCCGAGAACTCCGCCACCGCCAAGGACCAGCCCGCGGCGCGGCGATGTCGGACGCGCTTCACCCATGTGAGTCGTTCGCCGTCACTCCGCCACCGTCAAGCGACGTGGACCTCGCGCCGCCTCGAGGAGTTCGGCCAGTGACTCGCGCAATGACTGCGCGAGCACATCGAGATCGGGCATGGCATCCCGGTCGGCATTCAACCCGAGGAACACGCCCCCATCGTACGACGTCATGCCGATGCTGAGGGCGTGCCGTGACGTAAGCGGGACAATCGGATAGGCGGCGCGCATGCGCGCTCCGCCCGCGTAGAGCGCGGTCTGCGGACCCGGGACGTTCGTGAATGTCAGCGTGTATGCCCGCTCGGACAACGAGGCACCCACCCGCGCGCCGAGCGTGTGCAGGGTCGGCGGGGCGAACCCGACGAGCCCCACCATGGCCTTGGCGCCGACGGGCCGGACCTCCTCCCCATAGCGGGAGGTGTCGTAGGCAATCCGCTGTAGCCGGATGATGGGATCGGGCTCCCCCACGGGCAGGTCGAGCAGGAAGGCATCGACCAGGCTCGCTGCGTCCGCTTCCCCGGTGACGCTCATCGGCACCAATGTCCGCACGATCGTGTCGTGGGTGACGGCGACGCCTCGGGATAGCAGCCAGGACCGCAGGGCCCCCGCGACGACAGCCAAGGCGACATCGTTGATGGTCCCCGCTTGAGCCCGGCGTACCTCCCGGAGGTCGTCAAGCCGCAGATCCACGGTAGTGAAGCGCCGTTGCTGTCCTACCTCGACACTGAGCGGATTGGGCTCGTGCGGTCGCACAGCCGCCATCACCGTGGCCATGGCATCGCCAAGCGCACCCGTCACGGTGCCCATTCCCTCGCGAACGAGATCGACGAGCGCTGTGGGGTGTCCGACGACATCACCGAGGGCACCGGCCACGAGCTCCACCGAACTCGGACCACGTGCCGGGCGCCAGGTCGTGACGGGTGCGCCACGCACCTGATCGGACTCCTCGAGAATCACCTCTCCGATGTCGACGGCGGTGATCCCATCCACCATGGCCTGATGGGTCTTGCTGAGCAGCGCGAAGCGATTGCCCTCGACTCCTTCGACCAGGTAGACCTCCCACAGGGGGTGCCGGCGATCCAGTGGCCGGCTCATGATCCGGGCGACGAGGTCGTTGAGTTGGCGCAGCGTGCCGGGGGCAGGCAGGGCTGATCTGCGCACGTGGAACGTGACATCGAAGTTCTCGTCATCGATCCATACCGGCGAGGCCAGGCGCCCGGGGATCTCCCTCAGGCGCTGGCGGTAGCGCGGGACGTAGGCGATGCGGTCGCGGATGAGCTTGACCAGGCGCTCGTGGTCGAGCACACCGGGTTGCTCCTGGAAGAGCGTGAGGCTTCCCACGTGCATGGGGGTCGTCGGTCCTTCGAGATAGAGGAAGGACGCATCCAGCGCCGAAAGCCGATCAGCCACATCACCATCGTCGCACGGGGAACTCCCGGATCAGGCGCTAGGACAGATCCACATCGAAGAGCACCTGCAGTTCGGCGAGGGTTCGCTCGTAGTCGATGTGACGCACTCCCGTGATTCCCAGGTCCGCCGCGGCAGCAATGTTGTGGGCGAGGTCGTCCACGAAGACGCAGTCGGCCGGCCCCCGTCCCATCTGCTCGAGGGTGAGATGGAAGATCTCCGGCTCCGGCTTGCGCATGCCGACTTCACCGGAGATGACCACGACGTCGAACATCCCCTCCCACAGGTCACGCGGGTAGAAGTCCCCCCAGGAGTTGGACAGCAGGGCGGTGGAGATGCCCGCCTCGCGGGCGCGGCGCACCAGGGCGTTCATGTCATGGGCGTGCTCGAACTCGTCGAACATCCTGGCCAGCAGACCGTCGGCAGCCACGTCGCCCCCTGTGCGGCGCGCAAGTTCGCCCGCGAGCATCTCCTCGAAGTGCGGAACCTCGATCTCGCCGCGCTCGAGGGCATGGATGGGATTCACCATGGCCTCGAGTTCGGCTTCCGGGCCGAGCCACGAGCGCATGATCTCGGCGTACGCCGAGAGGTCCACCGCATGGCGATCGGCCCAGCGTCGCACCGACGAGTTGATGTCCGTGGTGAGGACACCGCCCCAGTCGACGATGAGTCCGGAGTACGCAGCATCACTCACACCTGGATCCTATGCAGGGACTCCTACCGCTTCTGCGGACGCGGGGGCCAGCGATCGTGCGAACTCTCGGAGAACACCACGTGCCGCGGACCTCGGTGCCACCTCCGCGAGGGTGCGCCCCTCACGAAGGCACTCGTCATAGGCCGCTCGATCGTCCGGGATGCACGTCACCGCGGCGACACCCGCGTGGGCCCGGATGGCGTCACGCACCTGACCTTGAGGGTCACGGCCGAGAACACCCCGGCGCACTCGTGTCACCACGACGTGGAGCGGCGTGGCAGGAGCCACTCGCCTCAGGTCCTCCAGTCCGTGGACGAGGCGCTCGATGCCCACGGGATCGGCCGTCCCGACGGCCACGAGCTCGTCAGCCTCGGCGACCGCGGTGAGGGTGGCCGCATGCCGTCGCGGCGTGCGAGTGTCGTGCAGGAGTTCCTCATCGCGCTCGAGGCCGAAGCCCGCATCGACGATCGAGACCCCCGGAGTCGCGCGACAGACCTCCCACAGCCGACCCAGGGCAACGGGACGGAGCTCCGCCCACCGGCTCCCGCGAGGAATGCCCGTGAGCACGCGCAATCGCGAGTCGACCGCACGCGCGGCCGCAGCGAGCCCCGCCGCATCGAGTGTGCCGGCATCGGCCTGTCGGCACGCCAGCACGATGCCACTCACGTCGTCGAGCAGTCCCAGATGGGTGGAGACCGCTCCCCCGTAGGTGTCAGCATCGACGAGCAACGCTGGGACGCCAAGTCGAGCCAGTTCGTCCGCGATCCCGATAGCCACGGAGGTCCGCCCCGGAGCGCCCGTCGGACCCCAGACAGCGATCACCTTGCCGGGCGCTGTCGCAGCAGATCGGGACACCGCTGCCGCGCCATCGGCCGACGCCTCGCGGGTCGACGCTTGCGGATCCTGCAACGCCCCGACGAGCACCGCCACCGCTCCCTCGAGATCGTCCGCCGGTATCTCGACGGAGGGGATGTCGAGGTCGCGCAGGCGCCGCAGTCCTGCGTCGTCCCCCTCGACGGCCAGCCCAACAACGACCATGTGCGCGGCCGACAGCCGGGCGAGCGTGTCCCGCCCCAAGCGCGGCAGCCCGGCACTGACGACGGCCACACGTGCGCCACCGGCGGCGGCGGCCCCGGCCAGATCCACGGCATCCACGCATCGACGGGTCACCTGAAGCGGAGCGCCCGGCCTGGTCAGCCAGGACACGAGATCGGCCTCCTGCTGCAGGTCCGGCACTGCGAGGAGCACCGACAGGGCGCTCACGGGGTCACCGCCGGGACTCTCACGAGGTCGATCCCGCCGCTGCGCGCGGCTCCGATCAGCGATGCCGCATCCCGCGGGGAAATCTCGAGCACGACGCCGTACTCCCCACCAAGGCCCACGCCATCGGCAGCCACCTGCGACACGAGCACGCCCTCGAGCACGAGTGCAGGCACCGGAACGATTCCCAGTTCACTTGCCTCGGTGACCCACACATCGACACGTTCTCCCGCGGCGAGGTCCACGGGCGCGTGGAGTGGCTCCACCGGCACCGTGACCCATCGGGCATCAGCGACCCGGGCATCGACCGGGGCCGGAAGGAGTTCACCGGCAAGGAGTGGCCGATCGAGTGGGGCGGTGGGCAGGCCGCCACCGTCGGCGTAGACCCCTGCCAAGGCGGTGGGTATCGATACGGCAATCACGTCATTGATTCCGACGACCGCGCCAGGAGCCAGGTCACGCGTGGCCTGCCAGGCTGCTACCGAGTCGTCTCCTCCGGAGAGCAAGCGCGCACCGATGAGCATCGAGACGACGATGAGCGTCATGCCCGCGAGGACCCGTCGATCGCGCCACCAGGCCCTGCTCATTCGCCGGGCGACGGGAGACGGTGGTGGGGATTCGGGCGTACCGTCCGGGGGATTGCTCCTGGTGAGCATCGAGAGAACTCGAGTCATGGTGGCTCCTTGCCGATGATGGCCAGCAACTGCTGTCGTACGACCACTATCGACACCACATGACACGTAATCGCGTCGAATGCCACAACGATCATGCGCGGTGAGCGATGCCTATCCACAGGGACGGCTTCGCGATGGCAACCGCGCCGGCCGGGTGCGACCATCGGGACATGCCGCGCTTCCTCACGCTCGCCGACGTCACCGAGATCCTCAACGTGTCCTCCGCCCAGGCCTACGCGCTCGTGCGCACCGGTGAGATTCCCGCCATCCAGGTCGGAGGTCGTGGCCAATGGCGCATCGAGGAGCAGCGCCTCGAGGAGTACATCGCCGCGAAGTACGCCGAGACCGAGGCCCGCGCCTCGACGGCCGCCTGGCGCTGAACCCCGCGCAGCGTCCCGCGTCTCAGCGTCGACGCAGCGCGCTCACTGAGCCCAGCGGGATCGTCACCTGACGCCGCACCGCGTCAGGATGCCTGGGCTCCCCTGGATCATGCTCGGCCAGGTCGAGGTGATCGGCTCCGACAGCATCGATGGTTCCGTCGAGCGGGGCCGCACCCAGGCGTACGACCCGCACCACGTCACGCTGCCGCGCCCACGACCGAGCGATACTCGCGAGCCCCAGGCGCTCGCTGGCGCCTCGAGGCAACTGCGCTCCCCATGCCGGATTGACGACGGCGGCTATCCCCCACGCGGCAACAGCCCAGTCGCCGTCGTCTGCAGCCACAACAACGACATCACGTCCCACCATCGCGACACGACCGGACACCATGCCGCCGCCCACAACCTCCAGGCTCACCTGCTGCTGGGCGCGCAGGCGATCCAACAGGCGTGACTCCGCGCGCGCTGCACGCTCCACCTCAGCGATGTCGGCGTCGAGAGACGCCGCATCGGCGGCTTCCGCCTCCGCCTCGATACCGGCGAGCAGAGCATCGAAGCGATCAGGGGCGTTGCTCGGTTCATCCACAGACCGAGCCTACGCGTTGACTCACACGCGACGGGAGACGTGCAATGCACATCAGTCAGCAATACGCAGCAAATGACATCAACCGCGATCACGCACGACATTGGAGGCACCATGTCCGCCGCAGAGCAGATGCTCCCCCTCGAATGGCAGGTGCCCAGCGGCCTGCCGGCGACACCCCCACCGGCACGCCACCTGCGACTCGTCGCCCCGACCCCCGAGTCGCTCGAGGCCATGGGAGAAGGCCTGCCCTCCCCAGCTCCGTGGGTCGCCCGCCTGGCCCCGGCCGTCATCGAGGTCGCCGCCGGCGAGCGGCCCGCAGGTCAACTCACGCGCTGGGTCACCCGGGAGATCCGCGAGACGCTGGCTCGGCGTGGCGCGGCCGCGCAGCGCCATCCCGCGGGCAAGGACCGCGCCCCCCAGTGCCGTCGAGTCCGATCGGTGCGCGTGACCTCCCCCGCTCCCGGTGTCATCGAGGCCAGCGCCGTGGTGATCGGCTCCACCCGGGCCCGTGCCGTCGCCATGCGCCTTGAGGCCGTGCGCGGACGCTGGCTGGCGACCGCGATGGAGTTGGGCTGAGCAGGTCTGCTCGAGTCCCTTGACGGGATGTCCGAATGTCCGTACATTTGCGCCATGATTGCTGGCGCCGCACCCCCAGCCCTCTCGGGCGCGCGCCGGCCCGACCGCACCGACCCCCTCCCGCTCTGGGCGCAGGTCTGCGCCGACCTGCGCCGTCGGATCGAGTCAGGCGAATTCACCACCGCATTCCCGGGCGAACTGGTCCTCACCGAGGAGTACGAGGTCAGCCGCCACACGATCCGCGAGGCGCTGCGCGTTCTGCGGGGTGAGGGAGTCCTGCACAGTCAGCGCGGCAAGCCGACGATCATCGGACCTACCGTCTACCGCCAGAGCCTGGGCACCCTGTCATCCCTGTTCGACTCGGTCGCTGCCCAGGGTGCTACGCCTCGCAGCGATGTCCTGCGCCTGGCAAGGACCGTCAACGCATCGGTGTCCGACGAGCTCGGGCTCCCCGGAGACACCGAGTTGGTCGTCGTCGAGCGTCTCCGGTTCGCCGACGACCAGCCCATCGCGCACGACGTGTCATGGATGCCCGCATCGCTTGCCGCCGGCCTGCTCGACCGTGACCTCTCGCATGCGGCCCTCTACGCCGAGCTCCACCACCTCGGAGTCGTGATCGATGGCGGCTCAGAGCGAGTCACAGCAGAGCGCGCACCTCGTCATATCGCGAGCCTGCTTGGCCTGTCCGCCGACGATCCGGTCCTCCTCCTCGAACGTCGCGCCACCGCCCAGGGCCGCCCCGCCGAATGGCGCGAGACACATGTCCGAGCTGACCGATTCAGCCTCGAAGCCCAGTGGACCACCAGCGGGTCCACGCTCACCGCCGCAGTCGAAGGGATCACCCGACCATGATCATCGTCGCCGCCATTCTCGCCGTCTTCATCGGCATGGCCGTGGGGATCCTCGGGGGCGGGGGTTCTATCCTCACGACGCCGCTGCTCATCTACGTGGTCGGCTTCGACGCCAAGCAGGCGATCGCCGCCAGCCTCTTCGTCGTCGGAGTGACGTCGATCTTCGGTCTCATCGGGCATGCTCGAGCCGGCCGCGTCGTCTGGCGCATCGGCCTGATCTTCGGCGCCGCGGGCATGGTGGGTGCCTTCATCGGCGGGCAAATTGGTGCTCGCCTGCCCAGCGCGCTACTCCTCGCCGCCTTCGCGGTGATGATGGGTGTCACGGCTGTCGCCATGATCAGGGGTCGCAAGCAGGTCGAGGGCAAAGCACACAAGGGGCTGCCCCTCTTCCGGATCCTGCTTGACGGCTTGGTCGTCGGCTTCGTCACGGGCCTCGTCGGCGCAGGAGGAGGCTTCCTCGTCGTACCCGCCCTTGCCCTGCTAGCCGGCCTGGCCATGCCCAAGGCAGTGGCCACGTCATTGCTCGTGGTCGCCATGAAGTCCTTCGCCGGACTTGCCGGCTACATCTTCGTCTTCGGCCAGGGCTCGTTCATCAGCCTCAATCCAGCGACAACGATCAACTGGTCGGTGACACTCATCATCACCGGAGCAGCAATCATCGGCGCACTGATCGGCAGCGCAATCGTCGGCAAGATCCATCCCGACAAGCTGCGCAAGGCCTTCGGCTACTTCGTGCTCGTGATGGCGGTGTTCATCATGAGCCAGCAAATCGGTGTCGCGGTGCTCGACTATGCGCGGACAGGTTGGCTTCAGGCGGCCGAAGTCATCGCGGGTGGTATTGCGATCGTCGCGGTCTTCACTTGGGTCATCCGAAGGCCCAGCCAGGTTGCCGTCGCCGACTTCGACGAGCCCCTGGGCGACGCCCCGTCTGACTCCACGAAAGGCTAGTCAGGAGACAATCGGGTCGCAGCCCGGACCGCGCAGCGCCTGCGGCAAGCCGCTCCCCGACGCACACGCATCGCCTTCGCTGACGCGAGCCCAGGTGTTGCCCTCGGCCTCGAAGATGTAACGCTCGAGGACGATCTGATCCGGCTGGTCGCCGACAGCCGCCAGGACGACGGCCCAGCCCCCGACGCAGGTGTAGTCCTGGATGTACTGGACGGGGGCGTCGCCTGGCTCACGCAGGCTCGCCACCAATCGCGCGAACTCCTGGTTGCCGCACACGGCATTTGACGCGGGCTCAGGCGTGGGCGTCGGCTCCGGCTTGGCCGCCCCGACGGTGAGCACCACGATCGAGTCCAGGGCAAGTTCAGTACCCGGCGCGGGGTCCTGCTTCAGGACGATGCCGACCTTGTCGCTCTCCACTTCCTGCTCCTTGACGCGGAAACCCTCGTTGCGCAAGGTCGCGCGGGCCTCGGCGCTCGTGAGTCCGACGACATCTGGCACACCGAGTTCGCCATTGGAGACCACGAGGCTGACGACCGTGCCCGGAGGCACCTGCTCTCCAGCCGACGGCGTCTGGCTGATGACCTCGCCGGCGGCCTCGGACGACGATGTGCGGCTGACCTCGTACTGCAGGCCGACGGCGATGAGCGCGTTCACGGCCTCTGTCTCATTGAGCGACGTGACATCGGGAACGCGCGGCTCGCTGTCACCGGCGACCACGAGATCCACGCGACTGCCGAGAGCAAGCGTCGTGCCAGCCTCGGGATTTTGGGCCAGGACCCGGCCAGTCTCGATATCCGACGGCTCCAGGGTGATCTCACCCACCTGCAGACCCTGCCCCTCCAAGGCGAGGGTCGCCTCTTGGATGGTGAAGCCCACGACGCTCGAGGCGGTCACGGATGTCGGTGCCTCGTCGGTCGATCGGCCCGTGATCAGCCACGTCAGTCCACCTGCGAGCAGGGCGACTGCCACCGTGATCGCGATCCAGATCGGAGTCGACAGGGGGCTCCCTTGAGCGCTCTTGGCCTTGCCCTGCGGTGCAGATGAATGCGGGACCGTCATGCAGTCATCCTATGCACGATGGGGCGACAGACTCCTCACATCGCCGTGCGCGAGCCGGGCTCCGTGCCCCTTGGACCACCCAGGCTGGCCTCGTCAGTGGAGTGAGCCTGGCGCGGACCTAGCGCACGGTGTTGCTCTTGACCACGTTGCCGCGCCCTCGATCGACGACGGGCTTGCCCTCATTCGGCATCTTCTTTCCCAGTCGCGAGACACCGATGTAGTTATTGAAAACCTTGTTGCCTGATGTCCGCCGGCCAAGCGTGACGCCATTGCCGTCATTGCCCGCGATGACGTTGGCCCGGCGCGAGATGGACTGCTTGCCTCCGATGATGTTGTTTCGCGCAGAGCCGGTCACGAGGATCCCGCCCTTCGCGTTCGGCAGTGCGCTGAGGCCGGACACGATGGTCCCGACATAGGTGTCGAAGATGATGTTGTTGCGGGCCTCGCCATCGATGCGGATGCCGTAGCCGGTGTTGCCACTGAAGGCCGTGTGGGGCATGACGGACTTGCGTGTGCCTCCGATGACGTTGTCGTGCGCCTTGCCCGTGATGGTGAGCCCATCGCCACCGTTCGGGAGCGCAGCCGCTCCCGACGTAGTCATCCCCGAAATCACCGGATCGACGGTCACGCCTGTGGCCCTGCCCGCAAGCCTGATGCCGGAGCCGACATTGCCGCTGGTGACGCTCGTGCGGATGAGGTTGTCTCCACCCGTCGCGCTGACGTAGATGCCGCTCAGCG